>NZ_DASTRI010000111.1:0-13227 GCF_035761305.1 Chitinophaga sp.
CCCCACCACTATAACATCGTAAGAAGGAAACATATTCAATTGGTATTGTAGAAGGTGCAAAATTACATATAAGCAGGCATAAGTGAGGTAATTGTTTGAATGTTCCACGTGGAACATTGGAGATAGGTATGTTTGAATAATCACGTTGCCACCTCAACAATCGTCCGGAGTATATTTTCTGAAAAAGGTTCCTGGATGGGGTAGCTGGTTAACCTCCATGTGTTTTGGTAAATAATAAACAATGTGACCAACACACAAGAGCCAGCAACATATGGTTAGTTTTTTGAACAGGACTGTATAGGATGTTGCTAGAGCATAGATGTGGTCAAAATAGGATTGGGATTTATGAGAACTAAGCGGGGCGATTCGCCAGGTAGAGGCAATAATATCGTGGCTTTATACCATGGGCATATTACTCTTAGCAGCCTAGCCGCATCGCCGCGGATAATACGGCTTTATATCATGAGGCATATTACCCCTGCCTGTTATTCCTTTCCATCTTTGTTTTAAAGACCAGCGTATCTACGCCGGATTCATCCAGATGTTAGATCCACCTTTCCCCTTCCCCGGTGTACCTCCATCTTCCCAACCGGTATTATTTCGACATTTCTAATGAAAGATCAATTAGCCAATGCGTGAATGAAGCCATTTAAAATAGATCACGTACCTTGCTCAGACACTGTATACCCATTGGCAAATGCCCTAAACAGAACCCTTAAAAATAGATGATACAATAAAACCGGGTAGTAACCACCCTTACACCCACTGGTTTTATATTAGCGGCTGCTAATATTAAGGGAATATTTCAGCATTCTTCCTATAAGATATTTTGGAAATTGAGTTGGCCAGGCGCCGGCTAGCTATACCCTTTCGGGTATAAGAAGGTAAAGCCAGTCCAAACTTATCGTGGAGTAAACGGGACAGAATTACGCATAAATCAGTACCTACTAAAACCTCTGCAGCTAAATACGCAGTGAGTATTTAAAATACTGTAGGTGTAAGTACCACAGTAGCGCTAAAAGTTTTCAAAGTACCAGGCATTTAAAAAAGATGTTCCCTAGTTTAAAGCATCAGTTTGTAGTTTAAAAAACGATGATGGATGACTTCTTTAGAAGAGGGTATAAAAGGAATGTCCTGCGTTTTCTCAAGATTAAACGGCTAGAGGAAGTAAAAACATGAATGTTCCACGTGGAACATTCATGAATTATGAGTTACATCAGGAAAGTTTTGGTATGAAATAGCACTTACAAGATAGAATGGTTAATTAATATTAAGAGCTGACAGGCAGGATACACAATTTTGGCTTAACATCTGAGTTGGAACCAGTTCAAGCTGTTGAGTTACCTAAAGCCCAGGCATCATGCTTATCCTCTCTTATCCGTTCGTTTTAAAAACAGTATCTTCCTTTCCGGCTAACTATTTACTTCCCCTCTCCCTGAATAATTTCAGTACAGTCATACCTGAACCATTGTAATGCAGGTTAAAGATCCCCTTATGGTATGATCCTACTCCAGCAGCTCATCAGTTACTGCCGGGCTGAATAACCCCTAAGGGCGGCCCGTCCATCTACCATTGGAAAATAAATATACTTGGGCAAACCCTGACAGCCTTTACTTTTAGAATGTTTCATCTGCAGTGCTTTTGCCTGGTGCCTAAAGTAATTCTATGAGATCGTTTAAAACCGTGACTATGAGTACTCCTTGGATCGTTTAAAATTCAAAAAGGAAAGCTGCAAGGGTATATTGTATCAATGCCATGGCCCCATATGTAAGTATTGTACATTATAAACATAGTGCTTTTACTAACCCCTTTAAGGCCCGCTTCATCTCCCGGTTATAGTGCAGTCTTCACTGGGAGGTTGTAGCGGTATTTGGCCAATTGGTTCTCTGTTCCAAGTAAGACTGGCAAAGGTTACTAAGTATGCTAAAAATAGATTTAGGTTTTAGTTACCTGCGCCATGACTTATGTTCCTTTATAGTGTTATAAATTTGAAGGGACCGCGGCTACAGTGTGTATTCAAAGAGAAGCACTCCTTATAGCATCATGAACTCAGGTATCAGCCTCAACAAATCCATCACCATTAAGAACCGAAACCATTGAGCACCCGCGAAAGAGCTAATTGATAAACATCGGTCGGTTGCCCTTTACCATGTGAAGAACTATATTCCCCTGGCGCCAACTGTCTGCTCACTAATCACCGCTAAATCATCGCAGTCTTTTAAGACCAAAAATTATTTCCTGGAGCTGTACACTTAAACCGTCGCCAAATGAAAATGGCTTTGCTTTTTTAAAAGCAAAACCTTTCTTAAGCAAGCATCATGGAACAAGGGTAACAATTAAAATACTGATTCACCTTACAAAACAGGGCAGTAAAAGAAAGAGGAAGAACCTGGCAGGAAAAAGAAGAAAAAATCCCCTAACATGTAACAGTTCAGGAGAACCACCTATTATTACTGAAAGTAAGCGGCCAAACATTCATTCTCCTTCTCCCGCATCAACGCCGCCTCTTTTTTTGTTTTGTCTTTATAACCACATAAATGCAGCGCACCATGGAAAATTACCCGGTGCAATTCCTGCTGTTCACTTACTTCAAACTTAGCAGCATTATCCCGCACCCGGTCAATACTGATATAAATTTCGCCTACTGTTTCCCCGGGTATTTCGCTCAGCTCAAAAGTGATAATGTCTGTATAGGTATCATGCTGCAGAAATTGCTGGTTCATCTCTAACAGGTAAGCGTCACTACAAAATACATATTGCAGCTCCCTGAGCTTTTGACCTTCCCGCTCGAAAATATCTTTCAAAAAAGTTTTGAGTTTGGTTTTCTGTTTTAGGGTAACACTTACCTCATGCGCATCAAAATGTATAGCCATAATTCCTGTTGTAAAAGCAGATGTAAAAATATAGTGAAATTTATTACCAGCCAGCTCCTGTTTTTTGCTTTGTGCTTTTCCCGGGGTACCTTTGCGTATTCATGGATTAAATGACGGCTGAGAAAATGAGTAAGCTTCCGATAAAATTATCTGCCCTTGCAATTGGTAAAAGTGCGGTGATCACCTCCTTCGAAAAAGATGACCTTCACATAAAATTAATGGAAATGGGTTGCGTACCTGGAGAAACGGTAAGGGTGGAAAAAATTGCACCACTGGGAGATCCGATTTCTATTATGGTAGCCGGCTACAATTTATCGCTCCGTAAAACAGAAGCCGATTTTATTTGGGTAGAGGAAATTGGTTAAACAGCACACTACAAAATTTATTTCTCCACTCTTTCTAAATATTTTTAGTCAGCAGCTGATCAACAAGGGTACCTGAAATCTTCTGGTAAACCGGTTGTAAACCTCCTGATCGCCTTCCTATTGCTGCTTGTTGTTAACCCGAATTTGCTCATAGAATATTTCACGTTTACTTTCCCGGTGAAGAAAAATTATTTCGTATAACCGTTTTTGTTAGTAACTACCTCGTGCAAAAAAGCAATGGCTATTATTTTATGGCCAACCCTACTCAATGAAATTAGGTACCCTCTCCTTTTTCCAAAACTGCATTTGTGAGCACTCAATTTCACATTGTGAAACTGTTACTAATTTTATTACATATAAAAAGACGGCTCTTTTTCAAATGTGTATTAGCTGTGAACAAACAACCATATTTCCCTCACTGAATCAAGGGTTTTAGAATGAGGTATAACGGGGAAAGCCCCGGGATGCCCTCTTATAACGCATTCTCAGGGCCTTCCCTTCTAAAAGCTTATATGAAAGTAATTATTTGTTTTAATTAATTGATAATCAGTTAATTATATTATAAACCATATCGTGCGCTGATCTCCAGCATGCGGTCAATCGGTTTTTTTGCGGCAATACGCAGCTGTTCATCCATAGTAATTTCCGGTTCTTCATACTCCATGCACAGGTACAGTTTCTCCAGCGTGTTCAGCTTCATATGCGGACAATCATTGCAGGCGCAGGCATTGTTTGGCGGAGCGGGGATAAATGTTTTACCAGGATTAGCCTTCTCCATCTGGTGCAGGATGCCCGTTTCTGTTACTACAATATACTCCCGGGCATCATCCCGCTCGGTGAACTTCAGCAAACCCGTGGTGGAGCCAATATAATCTGCTATAGCCAGCACTGCCGCCTCACATTCCGGGTGCGCTATCACCTTGGCCCGGGGATGCCGTACTTTTAACCGGGTGATCTTTTCCAGGGAGAAAATTTCATGCACCATACATGCTCCATTCCATAACACCATGTCCCTACCCGTTTTTTTCATCAGATAGCTGCCTAAATTCCGGTCAGGGGCAAAAATGATGGGTTGGTCAGCCGGCACGCTTTCGATGATTTTTTCGGCATTAGAAGACGTACAAATGATATCGCTGAGCGCTTTGATACCTGCAGAGCAGTTAATGTAGGAAATAACGATATGATCCGGGTACTTTTCCCTGAACTTCCTGAACAGCTCCGGCGGGGCGCTGTCGGCCAGTGAGCAGCCGGCTTTCAGGTCGGGCAGCAGCACTTTTTTCTGCGGACTTAATATTTTGGCGGTTTCTGCCATAAAGTGCACGCCGGCGAATACAATAATGTCGGCGTTTGTTTTGGCCGCCTGCTGGCTCAGCCCCAAGCTGTCGCCAATGTAATCCGCCACATCCTGTATGTCGGGCTCCTGGTAATAGTGTGCCAGTACAATGGCATTCTTTTCTTTCTTCAGCCTTTCTATTTCCGCAAACAGATCCAGGTTTACATTTACGGGTATATCCAAAAATCCGTTCCGTTGCAAATTTTTTTTCGCTTCGGCTAGCTCCCTAATCATAATTATATATTTAATTATTTATTTAAAAAAGAAAAACCCACTACTATTAGGGGGGTGAATATGTGGAAATTAAATTTTCCGCTGGTGTACAAAGGTAGTTGTTATTCTTTTTTGCTCAGCTATCCACAGGAAATTAACAATGTATTTAGGCCACTATAGCGGATTTTAGGTATTTCATCCACATACGTGGATATTGTTTTGCGTGCATATTTTTTACTGCCGGTGTGTATTAAGAAAATGTTAACAGCAGCGGTTAACTTTCCCCTTTTTACCGCTTTTACCACCCAAACTACCAGCGGGCACAATAACAAAATTAGTTTTACCTGTGTATAGGTATGCTTTTTCCCATTATTTCACCGGGTTATGCGGTGGTTTTACACAGGAGCTGTGGATAAATAACATCGCTTTCCCGTAACCGGACCTACCCCTTTCGTTTTATAGTGCGCTCATCTTTATACACAAATTTTTGTGAATTGCAGTCCGGCCTTTTTCAAAATGTGGATAAGCGCAAAAATTTTTTTCCTGGAGCGAAGGCCCCATACCTTACACATGGCCGATTTCGTTATGTGTAGCAAACAGTGTGAGATTGTATTAAAAAATGCAGAAATGTGGATAAACTGTGCATCCAGCTGGTGCAACAAACGGGGGATATAGCCCTGAAATCCTTTACTGTACTGCATTTGAGGTCAAAAAATACTGTTTTGCAGTTACAGTTATTTTATTCTATTTTTGCTTTCCCTAAAATTTTAGACTATATAATATTATGTCAGTTATTCAGAAGATCAGGGATAAGTATGCTATGGTGATCGTAATTGTGATCTGCCTGGCTATTGTCAGTTTCCTGCTGCAGGATGCCTTTTTTGGCAAGAATTCCCTATTCCGCCGTTCCACTACTGTAGGGAAGGTTAATGGTAAAGAACTGGATATTTCGGATTATCAGAAACGCATACAGGATGCGGAAAATGGCGCCCGCCAGCAAATGCCTAATAACAATATTGACGAACAAACCCGTCAATATATCCGTGAGCAGGTATGGAACCAATTCCTGAACGAGCAGATCATGCAGGCACAGTATGATAAGCTGGGTATTGACGTAACAGAGGCTGAGGTGGTAGACCAGTTTAATGGTAAAAACCCCAACCCGATTGTTGTACAGCAATTCACCAATCCGCAGACCGGCCAGTTTGACCGTGCAGAAATGCAGCGGGCCTTACAAAATATTGGTCAGGACCAATCCGGCAGAATGCGCCAGGCCCTGCACCAGCTGGAGGAAATGATCACCAAATCACAGATGCAGCAGAAATATGTGGCGCTGGTAAAACAGGCTGTATATTATCCCAAGTGGCTGGCGGCCGAGCAACAGCAGGAAAACAGCCAGACTGCCAATGTATCTTATGTGAATATACCGTATGCTACCATCGCAGACTCCACTATTAAAGTAACAGACGGTGAACTGAATAACTACATTAACGCACATAAATCCTTGTTCAAAACAGAAGAAGCCCGTAAAGTAGAGTATGTAGCTTTTGATGCCCTGCCTTCTGCTGCCGACTCTGCCGCTGCCCTGCAGCAGCTGGCTGCCCTGAAACGGGAAATGGACACTACCAGTGATGATGATATTGAAGGGTTCATTAACAGTAACTCGGAAATTAAATATTTCGACGGGTATGTTTCCAAAAACGCTTTACAGGTGCCCAACAAAGACACTATTGCCAGCTTACCTATTGGTGCGGTGTATGGTCCTTACATAGATAATAATTACCTGGTGCTTGCTAAAATGCTGGACCGCAAAACCATGCCGGACAGTGTTAAAGTACGTCATATATTAATAGGTACCCAGCAGGGCTTACCGGACTCTATTGCCAGGAACCGGATCGACAGCATTGAGAAAGCTATTAAAGGCGGTGCTGATTTCAAGGAAATGGTGCTTAAGTATTCTGATGATCCGGGTAGTAAAAATAACGGCGGCGAATACGACATTACCCCTGCTACTCCTTTTGTAAAAGAGTTTAAGGATTTTGCTCTGGAAGGAACAAAGGGACAGATGAAAGTGGTAAAAACACAGTTTGGCTATCACCTGATAGAGATCCTGGACCAAAAAAATTTTGGCCCTGCTGTGAAGGTAGCTTACCTGAGCAAACCGGTAGACGTGAGCAAGGAAACCGACAGCAAAGCTTATGCTGCTGCCAGCGAATTTGCCGGTCAAAACCGTAGTCAGCAATCTTTTGAAAAGAACATACAGGAAAAAGGCTATAACAAACGCCTGGCCGATAATATTCGTCCCATGGATTTTGTAATTCCCGGCATAGGACAGGCACGTGAGCTGGTACGTTGGGCATACGACTCCAAAAGAGGAGATGTTAGCCAGGTATTCACCTTTGAGAATAAATATGTGGTAGCGGTATTAACCGGCATCCGCAAAGAAGGTATTGCCGCCCTGGATGAGGTAAGGCCGCAGGTAGAAGCAGAAGTGAAAAAACATAAGAAAGCAGATGAGCTGATTGCAAAGCTGCAAAATCCCGCTTCCCTGGATGCAGCAGCCAAAACATCCAACCAGCCGGTGCAAAAAGCAGAAGGTATTAACTTCGGTACTCCGTTTGTACCTTCCCTGGGTTTTGAGCCTAAAGTAGTGGGCGCCAGCTTTAACAAAAGCTGGGGTACTGCCAAGGTAAGCGCTCCTATTGAAGGTACTGCCGGTGTGTATGTACTGAAGGTAGACAGCTATCAGCCTGCTTCACAACCCGTGCAGGACCTCAACACCCAACGCGCTGCTTACGAACAGAATATTAAATCCCAGCTGGACCAGCAGCTGTTTGATGTGCTGAAAAAGCAGAGCGATATAGAAGACAACCGCGGAAAATTTTTCTAAGCATAACAACGACTTTTATTATAGCAAAAGCCCGGAACATAGGCTCCGGGCTTTTTGTTTGGCAAGCACCGAATAATCTGAAGCATGAGATTGTTGCGGGGCCCGGCAATATCGTTGTTATGCGCCCATGTTTAGTGCGATACTACTTTCAGCCCGATAATAGAGCCAATTAAAGTAGTAAGAAAAAGTAAACGCAGGAAAGTAGCAGGCTCCTTAAATACCAGGATGCCCACCAAAACAGTTCCTACTGCCCCAATCCCCGTCCACACGGCATAAGCTGTTCCAATTGGTAAGGTTTGCGTTGCTTTAATTAAAAGGCCCATGCTCATAGTAAGGGCAATAAGAAAACCGGCATACCATAAATACATTTCATTTCCCGTAGCGGCTTTCGCCTTTCCCAAACAGAAGGCAAAGGCCACTTCAAATAATCCTGCAATAATTAAAACAATCCAGTTCATTCCTGCTGCTTTTGCCGCAAAGGTCGGAATTGGGGCGGGAATATTCCGTAAATTCGTATACGGAAAAAGGATTAATATGGACGAGATTGTTAATAAAGTAGCGCAAAGCGCAATCACTTCACTGGACCTGGAGGATTATTATCCCAGGGAGGAAATAGTAACGTTTGATATAAAGGATTACCTGTTTATGGAAATGATCCTGAAGGAGAAAGATTTCCGTACAGCCATGCAAAACCTCAACTGGGAGCAATACCGCAATAAAAATGTAGCCATTACCTGTACTGCGGATGCGGTTGTGCCCAGGTGGGCTTATATGCTTATAATGACCTACCTGGAGCCGGTAGCTCACTATGCCGCTTTTGGCGATGCCAATTTTATACATAACATCCTGTTCCTGCAAAACCTGGGTAAAATAGATGTGCAGGTATTTGCCGATAAACGGGTGGTGATAAAAGGCTGCGGCGACAAGGGTGCGGGAGAAATTGCCTATGCAGAAATTACACGCCTGCTCAGGCCTGTGGTTAAAAGTATAATGTATGGAGAGCCCTGTTCTACCGTACCTATTTATAAGAAAAAATGAAGGGATGAAATAGCGGCGATTGAGAGAATGCCTGCCTGAATGCGTTATATCCAATATACACATCACCGTGCTTTTTTAGCAGCAGCCCTTATTATAACGTGGCTGCTGCAGGGTTGCAACGGCTGCAACCGGCCCAAAGCGCCTGCACCTTCACAAGATACAGCGGCCGCGGTACCTGCGCCGCCTACTGCAAAAGATACGCTCAGGAACTGGGCGGAACAGCGCCTGATACAATGGAAGGGGTGGGTGGACAGCAGCATGGCCGGCACGTTTGGCCCGGACAGCCTGGAGCGGATTGCCGTAGATACGGTAGCTGATGTGGACACTACATCTATGGAAGTAGCGCGGTTTGAACAGTTCCGCCAGTTTTTTGTGTACAGCCCCGACAGTACCCGTGTTATAGATATGGTAAGCTATGGTAACTTTTTGCACAAAGGCCCGCGCGGCACTGTGGTGCTGGAGTCCGGCGAGCCCGACACAGAAGTGGCTATCGTAGACGTACAAACGAAAAAACGGGAGCGAATACTTTTTACAGGTCCCTCTACAGTTATTAAACAGGTTGTGTGGATTAACAACCATACCGTGTTGATAGCCGGCGGTAACTATGATGAAAATGACCAGCTGCAGCCCGCCATCTGGAAATATGATACCCAAAGTAAGCTGCTGGAAAACTGGGAAAGCGACCTGCCTTAAAACCAACCCCGCTTTTTAAATAAAATAATCATAATAATCAGGATAAGCACCATTATTCCCAATACGGTAAAGTAACCGTTGGGAGAATGCAGCTCCGGCATATTGTCGAAGTTCATACCATAAATACCGGCAATTACGGTCAGGGGCGCCATCAGCGTGGTTACCACTGCCAGCACCTTCATTACTTCGTTCATTTTCAGGTTCAGCTGCGTGTGGTACTGCTCCTGCAGGTTAAACACCATATCCTTATAGTTATCTGTAAGGTCGTTACAATGTACAATGTGGTCAAACACGTCTTTATAGAATTTCATGGTATGCTCATCCAGCAAAGGATTTTCACTTTTCAGGAAGCCGTTCACCAGCTCCCGCACCGGTGCAATGGCGCGGCGGAACAGCAACAGCTCGCGGCGCAGCAGGTTAATACGCGCCAGGGTGCGGTTGTTTGCCTCATGCTGCACAACATCTTCCATCAGCTCTATACGTTCGCCCAGCTTGTCCAGTATAATAAAATAGCTGTCTACGATCACATCCAGTAATGTATAACATAAATAATCCGCCGACGACATGCGGGTGCGGAAACCGTTAATGCGCAGCTTCTCACGGATAGGGTCAAACACATCGCGGGCGGGATCTTCCTGGAAAGAGAGCACAAAATTTTTTCCCAGCACAATGCTCACCTGCTCCTGTTCTATAGTACAGCTTTGAT
The DNA here is from genome assembly GCF_035761305.1 of Chitinophaga sp. Lineage (GTDB taxonomy): Bacteria > Bacteroidota > Bacteroidia > Chitinophagales > Chitinophagaceae > Chitinophaga. The sequence continues at coordinate 10,112 of NZ_DASTRI010000111.1, forward strand.
GGTTGAAATAGATCATGGGCAGCACGCAGAACAACTGGTCTCCTATTTCATCCATCTTGGCGCGCTGGCCTACGTTCAATATATCTTCTTCTATCAGGTAGTGAATACCAAAGCGGGTGCAAATGGCATGTACCTCCTCTTTACGGATGCCGTCAATATTAATCCAGCTCGTTTCAGGCGTATCTGTATACTGGAATACCTCATTTATATTTTGCAGTACTTCCTCTATACAGTGATCCTGCTTAAAGTTAAACACAGTAATCTTTACCTCCGCTGCTGGTTTGCGCGACGCAATACCCGTAACCGGGTTATAGTTCATGATACGTTGCTTTTTTCCCTTAAAAGGGTTCAGCACATCCGGAATGGGAAATATACGTTTGGGCATAACTTATAAATACTTGTAAAAATAAGCGGTAAAAAGCTGCCTTTTACCAGCCATATACTGCTCGTAGCGCTTTTGGAAATTCAAATTAAGTTAAAATAAGCGTAACTCAACGCGGCGTTTACCGCTCCTTACGTGCATAACGGCGGTGGCGCAGGCATGGGCATTTTGCCGGAAGCACAAACGCTGCCTGCAGACTTATTGCACCTGGGCACGCCGGAACAGCAGGATATAATTGCTCTTATGGGAGCATTAACAGGTACCGCTGCCAGTAAATGATTTCCCCGCATTGAGTAAGAACCTGTACACCACAGCCAGGTATAACAGGCGCTTAAAGATTTACCCTAAGCACATTTTGGCATCTACAATGGAACCGTTTTTGTTGATTATAACTGGCAAGCTAAATATGTGGTTATGGAGCAAGCGCAGCAAAATGAGCATAAGGGAATTGACAGCGGCCTGACCTCCGGCATACACAGCAGTTACTGGCTGGATACGCTTCCGGCGCTGCAATATGAGCCCTTGCAGGAAAACCTGGAAACAGATGTGGTGATAATAGGCGGCGGTATGGCAGGTATTAGCATTGCCTACCAGCTTACCCTGGAGGGTAAAAAGGTAGTGGTGGTAGAGGATGGTGCTATTGGCAGCGGCGAAAGCGGCCGTACCAGCGCCCACCTGGTGACAGCACTGGATGACCGTTATTACAATCTTGAAAAAATATTTGGAGAAGATGGTATACGCCAGGCGGCAAACAGCCACCGTACCGCCATTGACACCATTGCGCAGATTATAGCAACAGAAGGGATAGATTGTGAATTTGAGCGGTTAACAGGCTATTTGTTCCTGCATGCTTCTGACAAGCCGGATTCGCTGGCCAAAGAATATAACGCTGCCCGCCAGGCAGGCCTGGAGGTAGCTTTGCTAGATGATACGCCTTACCTTCCACAGGCAGGGCCCTGCCTGGCATTTGCCAACCAGGCGCAGTTTCACCCGCTAAAATATTTGCAGGGCCTGGCCCGGGCTGTTACAAACAAGGGTGGAAAAATTTTTACCGCCACCAAAGCAATAGGTATAGACCATACGGGTGTTGTTACTGACCAGGACCGGCGTATAAAAGCTGCTTTTGTAGTAGTGGCTACCAATACACCGGTGAACGACACCTACACCATTCACCTGAAACAGTTTGCGTACCGCACTTATGTGGTGGGCGCCCTGGTGGCAAAAGGCAGCGTACCGCATGCTTTATGGTGGGACACCGGCGATTTCCGCACCAACGCATCTATTCCCCCCTATCATTATGTACGTATACAGCCTTATGATGAAACGCATGACCTGCTGATCTGCGGAGGTGAAGACCATGCCACCGGCGTAGCTTTTGCGCCGCCGGCAACGGACGAAGCGCAGTACCGGCGCCTGGAGCAATGGGCCAGGGAACATTTTGATATAGAAGAGGTTATTTACCGCTGGTCCGGCCAGGTAATGGAACCCATGGATTCGCTGGCGTACATAGGCCGCAACCCCGGTGACAAGGATAATGTATTTATTGTAACCGGCGATTCCGGTACCGGCCTTACACATGCCACCATTGCATCTATACTGATACCGGACCTGATAGCAGGAAGAATAAATCCCTGGAAAAAAATATACGATCCGCAGCGGTTCAAATACTTCCGCGCCGGTAAAACCTGGCTGAAAGAATTTACCGGCGGCTTATTGCGCTATATGAAAGAGTACCCCTATGATGCAGATGTGGTGGAGCTTTCGGCCATTCAGCAGGGACAGGGAAAGGTTGTGGAGCTTGGAAAAAATAAATACGGAGTGTACCGCGATGAAGAAGATGACCTGCACATTGTATCAGCAACCTGCACACACCTGCACTGTATTGTACAATGGAACAGCGACGAAAAAAGCTGGGACTGCCCCTGCCACGGCAGCCGGTTTACCTATAAAGGCAAAGTAATAAACGGCCCTGCCAACCAGGACCTGTTCTATTACAGGGAAAAGGCGCCCGCAGCACAACCGCATTAAATACAGCAATTATTTGTTAACTATAAAAAAGGACTTTTATGGAAAAGAAACTCAGCAACAAAAAAGTAGCGATACTGGTAGCCGATGGGTTTGAAGAATCAGAATTTACGAAACCGCTGGAAGCATTGAAAGATGCCGATGCACAGGTGGATGTTATATCCCTGCACGGCGGTAAAGTAAAAGCGTGGGCAGAAAAAGACTGGGGCGGCGAGTATGATGTAGATAAAACCATTGACCAGGCCAACTCCAAGGATTACGACGCGCTGGTATTACCCGGCGGTGTTTTAAACCCCGACCAGCTGCGTGTAAATGCAGATGCAGTGGCTTTTGTAGGCGGCTTTTTTGACGACAGCAAGCCCATTGCCGCTATTTGCCACGGCCCCTGGACCCTGATTGAAACCGGTGAACTGGCCGGCAGAACAGTAACATCTTACCCCAGTATTAAAACAGACCTGATTAACGCAGGCGCGCAGTGGGAAGATAAGGAAGTTGTAGTGGACAATGGTTTGGTAACCAGCCGCAGCCCGAAAGATTTGCCGGCCTTTTGCAGGAAGATGGTAGAAGAAATTGCGGAAGGAGTACATGCGTAAGTTAATTACGAATTGGTCAATTACGAAAGGCGTGCGTTCATGAATGCCTTTGAAAATTATTATGAAGATGAATAATTACGAATGATAAGGCGATGTTAAATAGGGGTTGCCTGGCT
>NZ_DASTRI010000112.1:0-3103 GCF_035761305.1 Chitinophaga sp.
AAATATGAAAAAAGGAGTTAAGCACGTAGTTTTTCTTTGTTGTTATATCTCCGTCGCCGGCAATGTATTTAAACAGCGCTTCCCGGATGCGGGCAACCGGCCGGTGGTTAATGGCCAGTATTTCGGCGCCCGCCGGCCTGCCAGCTACAGCCTGCATGCTGTATACCTTGTTGTTAATGAACCGCAGCCTTACAGGAAAAAACACAGCCGTATCGCTGAAATATTTTCTTACAGCCGGTGAGGGACCTACGTATAAATGCCCGTCTTTAATGCCGCTTACCAATGCTTTCAGCATTTTATAAAAGCCGGCGGCGGTAGTATTTTCATCAATAGCGGCATAGCAGCTGTCGAGCATTGCCTGCATGCTGCTTTTACTATTGTAGCGGTACAGCGATGGGTAACGAGTGTTGAGCAACGCGCGCAGGAAATTAAAGTCCTGCCGGAGGCTGTCTGCCGCAGGTGCGTGCACCGGCGGCATAGCGGTTTGTGCTTTTGAAAAGCCGGGTATACCGCCAACCAGCAGGATGCCGATGGTTAGCCGCAATAATTGTTTGCGCATTTACAGGATGGTTTCCTGCTCAATATAGCGACTAATACACGCTTTACAAATGCTGGAAGGCAGCGGGCATAAAAAAACCGGCGGGACAGTCATGTGCCCCGCCGGTTTTAATTGTTCACCCGTTGCGCTAACGGTTTCTGCCAAAGTTTACAGTGGCGCCTATTTCGTAAGTGCCATCCACATATGTTTTAATGCCGCCTGTTTGCGTGGTATAAAGCGCCTGTAATATCACCGACCGTTTAATATTAACGCCGATGCCTGCTGTAAAGCTTTTTGAGGTATGGTACATGCCCATTACATTGGCCACGTTATTCAGCAAATATAAATTGAAGCCCGCATCCAGGATGTTGTCATATCCGTTGATGCCGCGGTAGCATACTTTGGGCTCAAAGCCGCTGATGGCTCCCTGTTCCGGTGTAAAGCGATAAGACACTGCCGTAAAGAAAAGGCCCCCGCCGTTCACGCCATAGTCCTTACCTGTGAAAAGGCTCCTTACATTAGGCAGGGCGGCTTGCACGAACAGGTTGCCATTGGTATAGGCCATACCGTATTCTGCTTCAAAATAGTTATCGCGGCGGTTAAAGGCGCTTAAAGAAGGATCGGCGTCGTCGCCGTTCACCTTGGTGTAATCCAGGCGCTGTATATTAAATGCCAGTGAAAGGCCGAAATGCAGCTGCTGGCCATTTTCCCCCAGGGGCAGATGGTAAGCATAGGTGGCTGCCACATGCGTGCGGGTGATCAGCCCCGCTTCGTCGTTAAAGACCTTGAAACCGGCTCCTACCCTGCGGCCCAGCGCGCCATCAGCACTGAAACTGGCCGTTTCGGGCGCACCGTTGATACCATTGTACTGGCGGCGGTAGGCGGCGTTCACGTGCATGCCGCTGTCAATACCGGCCATGGCCGGGTTGGCCAGGTACTGGTTCTGGAAAAACTGGGTGCCTGAGGGCTCCAGCAGGTCCAGGGAGTTGCCCAGGCTTTGAGCCCGGGCTTTACGGGTGAATAAAGTAGCCAGTACAACGCAGCAAAGCATGAACAGGCGCATATGTGATATTTTAGATCGGAAGTTCATAATCTTACACATTTTAAGGATCAATAACGGTCACGTACAATCGTAATATAACCTGTTGCCGTCTTGGCGCCATTCTGTATCGTGAGGATATAGTAGTAGGTACCTTCCGCCAGCGGGCTGCCGTTCACGGTACCATCCCAATCGTTGCTGTAATTCCTGCGGCTGTAGATCAGGCGGCCGGCGCGGTCGTAGATCTTCACCTCGTTATCCGGGTAGCTGTCCAGGTTGCGGATTACCCAGCGGTCGTTGCGGCCATCGCCATTCGGCGTAAGCACGTTGGTGGCGTCTATTTTGAAATCCACCACGATGCTGAGGGCGAAAGAACCGGTAGCCGTACATCCCGCGGGGCTGGTAGCCGTTACCTCGTAAGTGGTGTTGGCCTGCGGCCGCACTTCCAGCACCGGGCTGTTTTGTCCGCCTACGATACCGTCGGCAGCGCTCCATGCATAATCATAGCTGCCTGCGCCGCTGGCGGTCAGTTTCACGAGATCGCCCTTGGAAACCGTAGCGCCTTTATCGCTGCTGATGGTAATCACCGGCAGGGCATTTACGGTAACAGTAAAGCTGCGTGTCAGCGAGTCTACCGCGCCGCCTGTGGTACCGCCGTTGTCGCGGATGGTTACGGTAACGGTTGCCGTGCCTGCGGCCGTATTGGCTTTGAGCCGGTAGCTCAGCACGTCTGACGCATCTACGCTCAGCACATCAAAGATGTCGCGGTTTGAACGCGCGGTGATGGTGTAGGTTTGGCCCGGCTCTACAGCGGAAGCGCCGTTTAGCTGAATGGTGTGTGTTTGCTCATCTGCACAGATGGACACGTTATTGATCACGTCCAGGGTGGGCGGCTGGTTCACGAATACCACGCGCACAGTAACCGGTACCGCGGCGCTGGTATTGAGCCCGTCGCTCACGGTGAGGCCCAGGCTTACGTTGGTGCCTGCCAGGGGGTCCAGGAGGGCGGTATTCTTCACCGAGATCACACCGGCAGGGCTGATCTGCAGCGCTCCGCCGGAACCATCTGTAGCGATGGTCCAGTTCCCAACCGTACCGAATGCGTCGCTGGCGGTGGCCGTACCTACTACGGTGCCTGCGGCGCTGTATTGGCTTACGGTGAAGGACTGGCCGGCGGCAATAACCGGCGGTGTGGCGTCGTAAGTGCGGGTAAGGCTGTTGGAAGCGGTGTTACCGTTGCCTACCACGTTCACTGCCGCATCTGCCGGCAGGCTAATGGCAACAGGGCCGTCTGCCGTGGGCGTTACCAGCAACGTGTAAGTGATGTTATCGGTGGTTTGCAGGTCAGACACCGTGGCATTGGTGGATGTAAAGTCGGCTGCCGCCAGCTGCGTTACCTTCTCATTGAAGGTGGCTGTTACGGTGAACGGCGCATTCACGCGGGCAGCGGCTGCGGATGTAAGCGTAACAGACGGGCGGGCCGTGTGTACAAATATTCCGCTGGTATTGGGTACGCCGTTAAGCGT
>NZ_DASTRI010000113.1:0-12697 GCF_035761305.1 Chitinophaga sp.
GATTTATTCTTTAATATTAACATATGCTCATACTGCAACATGTTCAAAAAAGATACTACGAAAGGCTGATAATCAATATTCCACAGCTGGAGCTGCCGGCTGGTATTTACTGGATGCAGGGCGGCAACGGCGCGGGTAAAACCACCTGCCTGAAAATTATGGCCGGCCTTATTCCGTTCGACGGGGAAGTGAAAATTAATACGCATATAAGCAGCAAGCAACAGCCGGTGCAGTACCGGCAGCTGGTAAACTATGCAGAGGCCGAACCGCTGTACCCGGGTTTTCTTACCGGGCGCGATCTGTTGCAGCTGTATATCAGCACCAAAGGCGCAGGGTATGAAGATGTACACGTATTATCCACCTCATTGGGCATCCCGGATTTTATTAATAATCCTGTAAGCAGCTATTCCAGCGGCATGTTAAAAAAGCTGTCGCTGCTGCTGGCCTTTACCGGCAAACCCGCGCTGATATTGCTGGATGAGCCTTTGATTACGCTGGACACCGCCGCCATCCGGGAGCTTTACAGCTGGATAGGCCGCTTTCATACGCAACACGGGGTTTCGTTTCTCATCACCTCTCACCAGCCGCTGGCAGCCGGCGCGCTACCGGTAACGGCGGCCCTGGCCCTGCAGCAGGGGCAATTAAGAATGAATAATTAATAATTAATAATACATGGCGATGTGGTATCTGGAGAAATGTTTTATTACGGCTCCATGGTAATTAATAATTAAAAATGAATAATTAATAATGAATGGCGATGGGGTATCAGGATAGTGCTTTATTGAAACTTGTTCTTTTTTCATCAATCATTAATACACATAATTGACGGTGGCGGCACACCGCATTTAGTTATTATTCATTCTTAATTATTCATTAAACGATAGTGACGGGGGTGCGCACTGTTGCTAACAGTAGCACACCGCATTTATTATTATTCATTATTAATTATTCATTATTCATTAAACAGTGGTGGCCGGGTGCACACTATTGTTAACAGTAGCACACCGCATTTATTATTATTCATTCTTAATTATTCATTATTAATTATGATAAAAGTTCTCAGCAAAATATTTATACAACGTTTCTACGCGCGCAACACCGGGTTTTTCCTTTTGCTGTTTTACCTGCTGTTTGGTATTGTGCCCGGCGGGCAGCTGCTATTATACCATTACAGTTTAATGATGGGCATTGTAAGCACCGGCGGCTTTCTGCTGATTGCACTGGGCGTGTGGTTACTGTATAACCTGAAATGCATGTGGCATATGCTGGGCACCATAAACGCGCAGGAATACAGCTTTTTATACCAAACCATCGGTACGGTAAATACAGTGCGGCAGCGCCGCAGCTGGCTGGTTGTGCACATTGGTATATATGCGCCGGCATTGATATATAGCCTGATCGCCGCTGTGCTGGCCGGTTTTAATGGGTATTATATGGCGCTGGCGGTGTTGCTTGTTTTTAATGCGCTCATGTGCGGGCTGCCTGTATTGCTGTACAGCCGTTTAATACAACGGCCGGGCGCCGTGCTCTTTTATCACAAATGGATCCAATGGTTCAACCGCCGCGTGCATAAACCCTTACCGCTCTATTACATTTATGAGCTGGCGGCCAGCCGCACACGCAGGCTGCTGATCGTAAAAGTGCTGTCGTATTTAATACTGATGGCAACTTTCAGCCTTATGGATGAATATGATGTGCGGGTAGCGCTAACCGGGCTGCTGATTGCTTTGCTGCTGCACAGCGTACTGGTGTTTGAGCACCGGCATTTTGACGATCAGTACCTGGCTTTTACCCGCCATCTGCCTATACCGTTGTGGAAACGCTATGCCACGCTTTGTATTACCTACGGCTGTTTACTGCTGCCTGAATTTGCCTTGCTTACCGTGCATACGTTGCGGTATAACAGCTGGCACTGGCTGCTGCTGGGAGCTTTCGGCGCATCGGTGTTGCCGTTGTTCCGGTGCCTGCTGTATTTTCCCCGGCTTGACCAGGATAAGTATTTGCGGTGGGTGTTCCTTATATTTTGCGCATTGCTGTTTATGACGCTGGGTTACCTGTATGCCTGGGCAGTGCTGTGTACGCAGGCGTTGGCCTTTGCATTGTTTGCAGGCCGGTATTACCGGTATGAGCCTATGTATGAGCAGGTGCAGTAATATTTACACACTGCGCAATTTCCTGCTTAGCTCCACCAACGCTGTTAACAGCTGTGGTATTAACTTTTTGGCGGTTTCATCCAGCAGGTTGCCATCACCATCAAACTTGTGCTGTGCAGCGGCAATCATCACCTCTGGCCGGTTAACGGCATAGGCGTTTAAATACACCATTACCTGCCTTAAATGATACTGCATGCGCGCGGTGCCCAGCGCGCTTATGCTGGCGCCCATAATGGCTACGGCCTTATTGTCAAACGGTTTATCGGGGTGACGGGAAAGAATGTCTATGGCATTTTTCAGGGCTCCGGGAATGGAGTAGTTATATTCCGGAGATACAAACAGCACACCGTCTGCAGCTTTTATCCGGGCGGCCAGCCGCTCTACGTTGTCAGGGAATGCAAGTGTGTGCAGGTCGGCATTGTAAAAAGGGATGCCGCTGATGTTTTCCTGTTCAATGATAATGTTGGCAGGGGCCAGCTGTTGGGCGGCTTTCAGCGCCATTGTGTTATAAGAGCCTTTGCGTAAGCTGCCGGAAATGGCAATAATGCGGAACTGCTGTTCAGACATGGCAGGTTAATGGTTTTTCAACAGGCTAAAGATAATGAAAATGCAGCAGCTTATATCCGCGGTTCTTTCTTCAGGAACTTGCGTTTTATAACGTCCTGTACAGGCACGCCTTCTATCTTGCTTTCCAGCCAGCTGATAATGTCCAGGTACAGGAATGAGCGGCGTTCGTAGGGGTTTTTGGATATTTCCACCAGTCTTTCTTTCAGGTCGGCAAAAGCGCTGCGCAGGGCTTTGGGATGGGCATAGATGTTCTTGCGCAGGAACTTCAGTATTTCCTCCATCGTCTGCCCAAGGTCTTTATTCTTGGAAATAAAGTGGTATACGGATTTAATCAGGTACTCTACCAGCCCGTAGTTCTCCAGCTCATAATGCGCTATCAGGTGCAGTATGCGGGCAAAGCACTGTATATCCGCCCGCAGGGCGCCAATGCGCAGGTGAATAATCTTGTTCAGGTACACAATGGCTTTGTTGTTATCCCCGCTGCCAAAATACAGGCACGCTATTTTGTAGTAGAACACCAGCACGCGGTGCTGGTCTACCTTCAGCTGGTGCTCTGCTATACGCTCTTCCAGCTCAGGTACCAGGCCAAGCCCTTCGCTGAAGGTGCCTTCCAAAAAGTGGTGGTTTATTTTGGCGGTGTACAGGTACACGAAGGCATTGGTGCGGGTATTTTCACTGAAGTTCTCCTGGTTAAGGTTAATAAAATCTTCCAGCTCCTGCAGCACACAGGTGAACTTTTCATCGTTCATGGTATAAAAATGAGCTGTGAGCAGGTTGTGCATGGCTTTAATGTACATGTCCACATCCGTTTTCAGCAAGGAGGGATATTCTTTGAACAGGTTCACCCATTTTTGCGTGTAGCGGTAGTACATCACAAAATCCTGCAGGATGTAGTAATACCAGCAATAAGCCTGGTACAGGTATATTTTCTCATAAAAGCTCATGTGGTTTTTAGCCAGCGGGGGCGCATTATCCTCAAAAAAGCGCTTTACCATTTCCGCATCTTTCTCGTTACGGGCATGGCCCAGCTTCAGGTACAGGCCGTACAGCTGCAATGAAAGGGTGCTAAGGCGGCTGATGCTGGTAAGCTGCTGCTCTATTACCCTCGACTCTTCGCTCAGCTCCTCGGCCCGGTTTTCCAGGCTGCGGGTAATGTGCCGGCTTTCTATCAGCTTCTCAAATTCCACGATTTCGTAGGTGAGCATTACCTCTTCCTGCTCCATGGCCATGCTTTTGGCGCGCGACAGCAGCTTCAGGCTCTGGTTATACAGGCCTTTGTTGTACAGCACGCGGGCATGGTCCAGCTGCTCCCGCAGGTCAATCAGCGGGTCTTTTTGCTTAAACAGCAGGCGAAGGCTGGTGAGCAGCTGCTTGTACAGGTGGGCTTTTACATTGCTTAGCTGCTGCTTTTTAATGGCGGGTATCTTCTTCAGGATCTGCTCTTCGTCATAGTCCTTCATTTTGTCCAGGGTATTGAACAGCTGTATAAACAGCACGTCCTCCTTGGTATTGTTTTTATTAAAAGCCAGTTGAAAATTCCTTTTTTCTGCTTTTGTAAGTGTTTTTATTAATATGAATAAAGCGTCATGCTGACTGTTGGGCATCGTTATTAAAGTCTTGTAAGTAATTGTTTTTCAAGTGAATAATGGTTTTCGTTTCACCTTAAACATCGTAATTATAGCAAATTTAACGATATGGTAATTAACAGTTCACCATTAGATTTGGAGGTATAAACGATCAGGACGCATAAAAGTACTTAACAAAGACCAATTTCCGCGTAATGCGGGCCGGTTTTCCGGAACAAAGCAGCAGCGCCGGCGCCCGCGGAAAAGGTTGTAAAGTAATTACGGATGGGAAAAACATTAGTAGATAAGATATGGGATGCCCATGTGGTGGTGAGCAAACCCGGTTTTCCGGATGCTGTGTACATTAACACGCATTTTATTCACGAAGTAACCAGTCCACAGGCATTCGACGGGCTGCGCAAAAGAGGCATTCCCGTGTTCCGCCCGCAGAAAACAAGGGCCACCGCCGATCATAACGTACCTACCATTGACCAGCATTTGCCTATTAAAGAGGCCCTGAGCCGCCACCAGGTGGAGATGCTGACCAAGAATACCGCGGAATTTGGCGTGGAGCTGTACGGCCTGGGCCACCCTTACCAGGGCATTGTGCATGTAATAGGCCCCGAGCTGGGCATTACCCTGCCAGGTATGACCATTGTGTGCGGCGACAGCCACACCTCTACCCACGGCGCCTTTGGAGCCATTGCCTTTGGTATAGGCACTTCTGAGGTAGAGCAGGTGCTGGCCACCCAGTGCATTTTACAGTACCGCCCCAAACGCATGAAAATTGAGATCAACGGGCAGCTGAAAAAGGGCGTGGTATCTAAAGACATTATCCTGTACATTATTTCCCGCATTTCCGCCTCCGGCGCCACCGGCTATTTTGTGGAGTACTGCGGGGAGGCCATCCGCAGCCTGAGCATGGAAGCGCGCATGACCATTTGCAACATGAGCATTGAAATGGGCGCCCGCGGCGGACTTATAGCCCCGGACGATACCACCTTTGAATATATTAAAGGCCGCGAGTTTGCACCCAAGGGCGCGGACTGGGATAAAGCCCTTGCTTACTGGAAAACCCTGCATTCCGATGCAGATGCGGTATTTGATACCACCCTTACCTTTGATGCGGCTGCAATTGAGCCCATGATCACCTACGGCACCAACCCGGGTATGGGCATGGGCGTTACCCAGCACATTCCTTCCCTGGAGCAGCTGGATGTGAAAGAGCAGCCTTCCTTCAAAAAATCGCTGGACTATATGGCCCTGGAGCCGGGCAGCACGCTGCTGGGCAAAAAGGTAGACTATGTGTTTATCGGCAGCTGCACCAACTCCCGTATTGAGGACCTGCGCATGGTGGCCGATTTTGTAAAAGGCAAGCACAAGGCCAGCGGCGTGGTGGTGTGGATAGTGCCGGGCTCCAAACAGGTAGAGGCCCAGGCTAAAAAAGAAGGAATAGACAAGATATTTGAAGATGCCGGTTTTCACCTGCGGGAACCCGGATGCTCGGCCTGCCTGGGTATGAATGAGGATAAGGTGCCTGCGGGCATGTACTGCATATCCACCTCTAACCGCAATTTTGAAGGCCGGCAGGGGCCCAATGCCCGCACCTTCCTGGCCAGCCCGTTAACAGCGGCGGCAGCGGCCATCACGGGCCGGGTAGCAGATGTACGGGAACTGGTGTAACCCTGGCAGCGGGGAATTTTGTAACAAATGAAAAAGTATTATGTCCTGGAACGCGGATTTATATAAAAATAATTACGCCTTTGTTTTTCAGTACGGCAACAACCTGCTGGAGTGGCTGCAGCCGCAGGCCGGCGAGCACATACTGGACCTGGGCTGTGGTACCGGCGAGCTAACAGCGCAGCTGGCAGCCGGCGGCGCGCAGGTAACCGGGCTGGATGCATCGGCATCCATGATAGCCAGCGCGCAGCGCACCTTTCCGCAGGTGAATTTTGTAGTGGCCAATGCCGCTTCCTTTTCCCTGCCCGAGCAGTTTGATGCTGTTTTTTCCAATGCTGCCCTGCACTGGATGCTGGATAAAGAGGCGGTGGCCGCCCGCATGTACCAGCACCTGAAACCCGGCGGGCGCCTGGTGCTGGAAATGGGTGCAAAAGGTAATGTAGCCAGCCTGCTGCAGGCGCTGGAGCAGGCCATGCAGCGGCACGGGTACACCTATACGCCGTTCTGGTATTTTCCGTCAGTAGGGGAGTACACCTCCCTGCTGGAAAAATACGGTTTCCGCGTGCAGCAGGTGCTGTGCTTTGACCGTACTACCGAACTGGCCGACCCTGAAAACGGCATTATTGACTGGTTTGACATGTTTGGCGATCACTTTTTTGAAAACATACCCGCTGAAAAGCGTACAGCTATTTTACAGCAGGCGCAGGAAGCGCTGCGGCCTACCCACTACCGCAACGGCAAGTGGTATGCAGATTATGTGCGGTTGCGGATAGCAGCGGTAAAACATTAATAACGTACGATGAAAAAGAACTTTCAACACCTGGTTTCCACAGCAGTACCATTACCGATAGAAAATATTGACACGGACCAGATCATCCCGGCACGCTTCCTGAAAGCCACTACCCGGGAAGGTTTTGGAGAAAACCTGTTCCGCGACTGGCGCTTTGACGCCAACAACCAGCCCAAGCCGGATTTTGTGCTCAATAATCCCCTCTATAAAGGAGCAATACTGGTAGCCGGCAAAAACTTTGGCTGCGGCTCGTCCCGCGAGCATGCTGCATGGTCGCTGGGCGACTATGGTTTTAAAGTAGTGGTAAGCAGCTTTTTTGCAGATATATTCAAGAACAACGCGCTGAACAACTTTATCTTGCCCGTCCAGGTAAGCGATGCGTTCCTGCAAAAGATATTCAAAGCCATTGAGGCCAACGCCCACGCCCAGCTGGAGGTAGACCTGGAAGCACAGTACATTAAAATTGTTGCTACCGGCGACCAGGAAAGCTTTGATATTAATCCCTATAAAAAAGCCTGTCTTATAAACGGGTATGATGATATTGACTATCTGCTGAGCCTGCGCAGTAATATCGAAGCATATGAGGCCAGCCGGGAGTTTAATTTTTAACCGCTGAAAACAATTATTCATTAATTCAACAACTACATGGGTGTCGCTAAAAAGATACTGGTAATTCCGGGAGATGGCATAGGGCAGGAAGTTACAGCCTGGGGACAGAAGGTACTGGAAACTATTGCACATAACTACAAGCACGACTTTACATTTGAAGAAGGCATAATGGGGCATGTGGCCATAGAAGCCACCGGCAACCCCCTGCCCGACGAAACGCTGGAAAAAGCCAGGAAAAGCGATGCTATACTATTTGGCGCTATTGGTCATGCTAAATACGATAACGACCCTACGCTGAAAGTGCGCCCCGAGCAGGGCCTGCTGAAAATCCGCAAGGAGCTGGGCCTGTACGCCAACCTGCGCCCTATAAAGCTGTTTGACGAGCTGCTGGAAGCATCCAGCATTAAACCGGAAATACTGCGCGGCGCCGACATCCTGTTTTTCCGCGAGCTTACCGGTGACGTGTATTTCGGTGAAAAGCAAAGAACCGCAGACCGTAATACCGCATCTGACCTCATGATCTACCATCGCTATGAAGTAGAGCGCATTGCCCGCAAGGCATTTGAAGCCGCCCGCACCCGCCGCTGCAGGCTGTGCTCAGTAGACAAGGCAAATGTGCTGGAAGCCAGCCGCCTGTGGCGGGAGGTAGTGCAGGAAGTTGCCAAAGACTACCCTGATGTGGAAACAGAGCATATGTTCATTGACAATGCCGCCATGCAATTGATCAAAGACCCTAAACGTTTTGACGTGGTAGTAACCGGTAACCTGTTTGGGGATATATTAACAGACGAAGCCTCACAGATAGCCGGGTCTATGGGTATGCTGGCATCTGCTTCGGTAGGCGACAGCAATGGATTTTACGAGCCTATACATGGTGCTGCGCACGATATTGCGGGCAAAGGACTTGCCAACCCGCTGGCCGCTATTTTGTCTGCTGCGCTGATGCTGGATATTTCATTTGGCCTTAAAACCGAGTCGCAGCGCGTAATAAAAGCCGTGGAAGCCACGCTGCGCCAGGGCTACCGCACTATGGACATTGCCAACAAGCATACGGAAAATGCGCTGATCGTGGGTACAGACGGCATGGGTGGCAAAGTGCTGGAAAACCTGTGCTAGTCCATCATTATTAATTATTAATTACAAATAGCCACCGACAACTGATAACTGACTTAAAATTGTTATAAAATGGATAAAAATCGTGTTTACGTTTTCGATACCACCCTCCGGGATGGCGAACAGGTTCCAGGCTGCCAGTTAACCACCGTAGAAAAGATTGAAGTAGCAAAGGAGCTGGAAGCATTAGGTGTAGACATTATTGAAGCGGGGTTCCCCATCTCCAGCCCGGGCGATTTCCAGAGCGTGGTAGAAATTTCCAAAGCCGTAACCGAGCCGGTGATCTGCGCGCTTACCCGCGCCAATAACATGGATATTGACGCCGCAGTAGAAGCCCTGCGTTTTGCCAAACGCAAGCGCATACATACCGGTATAGGCGCGTCTGATATGCACATCAAATATAAATTCAACAGCACCCGTGAAGATATACTGAAACGCGCGGTAGATGCTGTTAAATATGCCCGCAGGTTTGTGGATGATGTGGAGTTTTATGCAGAAGATGCCGGCCGTGCGGATGATGAGTACCTGGCCCGTATGATAGAAGCGGTTATTGCTGCTGGCGCCACGGTAGTGAACATACCTGATACCAACGGCTATTGCCTGCCGGAACAGTATGGCGCCAAGATTAAGTACCTTGTAGATCATGTGTCCAATATTGATAATGCCATTATTTCCGTGCATTGCCATAACGACCTGGGTTTGGCTACAGCAAACACCATTGCCGGTGTAATAAACGGCGCACGCCAGGTAGAGTGCACCATTAACGGCATTGGAGAGCGCGCAGGCAACACCTCCCTGGAAGAAGTGGCCATGATCATGAAAACGCATCATGCGCTGGGTTACCATACCGGCATTAACTCCAAACATATTTACGGTGTCAGCACCCTGGTATCTACCCTCATGCGTATGCCGGTACAGCCTAACAAGGCCATTGTAGGCCGCAATGCATTTGCCCACAGCTCCGGCATTCACCAGGATGGGGTGCTGAAGCACCGTGAAAACTATGAAATACTGAACCCGGAAGATGTAGGTATTGCCACCAGCTCCATCATTCTTACGGCACGCAGCGGCCGCCATGCCTTAAAGCACCACCTGGACCGGCTGGGTTATAAGCTGGATAAAATTAACCTGGATGAGGTGTACCAGCGCTTCCTGGTAATGGCCGATCAGAAAAAGGAAATCAGCGACGCCGATCTGCAACAGCTGATGGGTGACGGCAACGAAAAAAACTACGACGATGACCAGGCTATTAAGGTAACGCTGCTGCAGGTAGTATGCGGCGATCCGCTGCGCCCTATGGCCACAGTAAAACTGAAAGTAAACGGTGAGGAGCGGGAAGCCAGCGCTGCGGGTAACGGCCCGGTGAATGCCACCATTAACGCCATTCATGAGATTATTAAAGACGACATCAGCCTCGATGAATTTAGCATACAGGCCATGCATGGCGGCAGCGAAGATGTAAGCAAGGTGAATATGCGCGTTAGGTGCAATGGCCAGTCATACTACGGTTTCGGCTACTCTACCGATATTGTGAACGCTTCCGTAAACGCCTATGTTGATGCGCTGAACAAGATCTATTGAAATGTAAAATATTAAATGTAAAATGTTAAATGTAAAAGGGAATGCAGTGGTATTAGTACGCTGTATTCCCTTTACTTTTTTAGTATAATTACACACTGCCCTTACTTTTGCATTCTACATTTTAAATTCTACATTTTACATGCTCACAACAGCTCTGTAAGATGCCTGTAATTCGACTTCATCATTTCCAGCACTTCATCCATACGGCCGCCCAGCATTAGCTTGGTCATGGAAAGGGCATATCCTTTTACCTGCTCCCACTCCACTTTAGGTGGCATAGCCAGCGCCGCGGGGTTGGTCATAATATTCACCAGCACCGGGCCTTCATCATTAATAGCCGTTTGCAGCGCACCCTTTACGCCTTCGGGCACCTGTACGGTAAGGCCTTTGAAACCCATGGCGCGCGCCAGTACGGCAAAGTCGGGGTTTATCATATCGGTTTCATTGTCCGGTAAGCCCTGCACCTGCATTTCCAGCTTAACCATACCCAGTGAGCGGTTGTTAAATACTACCAGTTTAACAGGCAGGTCGTACTGGCGTATGGTGGCCAGGTCGCCCAGCAGCATTGACAGGCCGCCATCGCCGCACAGGGCAAATACCTGCTTGCCGGGATGGGTAAGCGCTGCGCCAATGGCCATGGGCATGGCGTTAGCCATGGAGCCGTGGTTAAAGGAGCCCAGCATTTTGCGTTTGCCCGTTGCATTTATATAGCGTGCGCCCCAAACGCAGCACATGCCGGTATCAAGCGTAAAAATGGCGTCATCTGCCGCCAGCTCGTTCAGGGTGGCGGCTACAAACTCGGGCTGTATCAGGTTAGTGGTGCCGGGGTCTTTTACAAATTCGTGCAGCTGTGCTTTCACTTTATCATAAAGCTCCAGCTGTATCTTTAAAAAGCGATCATCTGTTTTTTGTGCCAGGTAGGGCATCAGCGCCTGCAGCGTATCTTTTATATCGCCATGTAGCCCCATCTCCAGCTTTGCGCGGCGGCCCAGTCTTTCGGGCTTTTCATCTATCTGCACAATCTTGTTCTTCACCGGCATAAATGGCGTGTAGGGGAAGTCGGTGCCCAGCAGCAGCACTACCTCTGCTTCATGCATGCCGTGGTAGGCTGCGGGGAGGCCCAGCAAACCGGTCATGCCAACTTCATAAGGATTATTATATTGTATGCCCATTTTGCCGCGGAAAGAATAGCCTACCGGCGCTTGCAGCAAGCCCGCCAGCGTTACCACCTCCTTATGCGCCGCAGCCGCGCCAATGCCGCAAAACACCGCTATTTTCGTATGTTCGTTCAGCAGGGCGGCCAGGCGTTCCAGCTCCTGGTCGGCAGGGCGTAACACGGTGTTGCCGGAATAGTTACGTATGGCGGTAATGCTTTCCTGCGCCGGCATGGCCGATACGTCGCCCGGCAGGCCCAGTACTGCTACGCCTTTGCAATGTATGGCGTGTTGTATGGCCGCCTGCAGCATGCGGGGCGCCTGGGCCGGTGTGGTGGCCACCTGGTTATAGCAGCTGCAGTCGTCAAATAGCTTAAAGGTGTTGGTGGCCTGGAAATAATCCATACCAAATTCCGGCGTGTTTATGGTGGAGGCTATTGCTATAACCGGAACGCCTGTACGGTGCGCATCGTACAGGCCATTAATGAGGTGCACATGCCCGGGACCGCAGCTGCCGGCGCAGCAGGCCAGTCCTTCCAGCTCGGCTTCTGCGGCAGCGGCATAGGCGCCCGCTTCCTCATGCCGCACATGAATCCATTTAATCTGTCCATTCCTTCTTACAGCATCATTCAGCTCATTTAAACTATCGCCGGTTACAGCGTAAATCCTTTTTACGCCGTTTGCCACCAGCATTTCTACTACCTGGTCTGCTACTTTTCTCATGATTTCCTGGTTTTAA
This sequence comes from Chitinophaga sp., assembly GCF_035761305.1. Classification (GTDB taxonomy): domain Bacteria; phylum Bacteroidota; class Bacteroidia; order Chitinophagales; family Chitinophagaceae; genus Chitinophaga. Next base: position 11,952 of record NZ_DASTRI010000113.1, read on the forward strand.
TGAAAAGAATAAATATGGTTTTCTGAATGGGGGTATATCCGGGGTAAGTTGCTTGTATACAGCCCAGCTTGCCAAGGGCTGCTATGGGTTTAAATGCAAATCTTGTTCCTGCTTTCCTGTGGCTATCTTAAAAATGGCTTAAAACATATCCCTGCAGCGGATGTTTAATCATGTACATTACCACTCCTGGCTGCTTTACCGCTTTTACACTGTTTGCAAAAATAAATAAGCATATGGCTGTTTCAGGGGCACAAGGCGTCAAACCCCAGGTTCAGCAAAGGATAATTCCGGTAATCCGGAAGGTAAAAGTGCCACCACTCTGTTTCCAGGGCGGTAAAGCCGTGCTGCTCCATTACATTGCGCAACAGGGTGCGGTTAGCGAGTACTGTGGTATCGGCAGGCCGGTAGCTGTAGTGCGCCTTTTCTGTAAAATCGTCGTAACCGGTTGGCATTGGAATAGTATCGCCGGTGGCCAGTTTTATAATCGTAAGGTCTACCGCAACGCCGCGGTTATGGCCGCTGCCTTTGCGCGGGTCGGCAGCATAGCGGTCGTCCGGTACAATGGTCCACATTTTTTCGGTAACAGCATAAGGGCGGTAAGCGTCAAATATCTTCAGTCCATATCCTTGCGCGCGCAGCTGCTGCTGTACGGCTTTCAGGGCCTTGGCTGCCGGAAGGCGCAGCAGCACTTTGGGATGTGTATATAACACCTGGCCGGTAAAGTTGCGGGTAGTGGCATAGCGTAC
>NZ_DASTRI010000114.1:0-9225 GCF_035761305.1 Chitinophaga sp.
CTCCCTCCGCTGCTTCAGATCACCATACCCCGGTATATAATAACGCAGGGGCGTAAACACCACCGTAGCCACGGTAATAGCCACCAGCAGCACAAACAGGGTACTAAGCGCTACATACACACTCATCCGGGATAGCTTGAAAGAGGTTACCTCATCATACGTAGCATCATTCATTATTACCAGGCGGTATTTATGATGAACACGCCCCAGGTCCCTCCCTTTTTTATTACGCTGTTTACCCATAATGCTTTTACTCCGGCTAAAATTAAACAATTAAATCATAAGAATGGAAAGGTAATATGCAAATCTGAAAGAATAAGCCTCAAGAAAAAATATCCTATCTTTAAAATAATTTTTCACATAAACAGTTATAGTAGTAGCCTATACACCCGGCATCCATGAATCGCTATCGACCTTTTTTATTATACATCTTTCCCTGCGCAGTTAGTTTGGTGTTACTGAGTACTGGTCCTATAGCGGTGAATGCCCAGAGCAAATATCCCGCCCGCACACAGGATACTACCCGCAGACCTAATAGCCGCCGCCCCGCTACCCCTGTCAGGAAACCACCCTCCATTGTACAGGACAGAAGATTGCCCTCTGAGAAAATGGCGGAGAAAAAATTTACATGGAACCGCCGCTTCATGCAAAACCTGGTTACCCGGTATAATTACTATTATCATGCAAAAGCCAAGCTGGATGGGGTAGTGAAAAGCATTGCGCGCCAGGGCCTGGATAATTATAATGACCTGCTGCCTTTTTACCCTTACAGCCTGCAGGACCCCGGCCTCAGTAAAACCGAGCTGGACTCCGTAATACTCAAAGCCTCTGTTGCCATCCAGATACATGACCCCCGCGGCAAGTGGATAGATGATTGCTACCTGCTGATAGGCCGCGCCTACTTTTATAAAAGCGACTGGGAAAATGCGCGCAAAACCTTCCAGTACATGAACCTGGCCTTTGCGCCCAAGAAAAAATCGGAGTATACCACTGTGGTTGGCTCGTCCCAGAATGATGTTATTTCCATTGCCACCAAAGAAAAGCGTAAAGGCATCCTGGGCCCCTTCAAGCATAAGAAAGCCCGTAACGACGCCTTTTTATGGAATGCCAGAACCCTGCTGGAAGAAAAGGAGTACGATGAGGTGCAAAGCCTGCTGAACGTGCTGGATGCCGACCCTAACTTTCCCAAACGCCTGCAGGGCGACCTGGCGGAAGTACGGGCCTACAGCCGTTACAAACAAGGCATGTATGCAGAGGCCATCAGCCCGCTGCGTGAAGCTATTGCCGGCACACACAACAAAGAAACACGCGCACGTATGTCGTACATATTGGGACAGCTGTATGCCCGGCGCCAGCAGCCCGACTCCGCCATGGACATGTTCCGGAATGTGATCAGGCAAAAGCCGGACCCCATGATGGACCTGCAGGCCCGCCTGCAGATAGCACGCCTGAACACCGTGAACGGCGATGCAGGCATAGCGCAAAGCCTGGCCGCCCTGCGCACCATGCTCAAAAAAGAACGTTTCATCCCTTACCGGGATGCCATTTATTATACCATGGCCTCCATTGTTACTCCTAAAGACCAGGAGGCCGCCCTTGGCTATCTTAAAAAATCGCTTAGCCAGCCCAGTGATAATACCGTACAAAAAACACTGTCGTTTAAAGCTGTTGCCGATATTTATTATGGCCAGCGTAAATACCAGCTGGCCAAAAATTATTACGACAGCACGGCCAGCGTAATGCCGCCTGATTTTGCAGACGCGCAGCTGGTAAATGTGCGTAAATCTGTGCTGGGCGATGTGGCTGTTAAGATAGCCGCCATACAACGGGAGGACAGCCTGCAGCGCATTGCCGCCATGCCGGAGGCCGACCGCACCGCCCTGCTGGATAAAATGGTGGCTGATATTAAAAAGGCCGCCGAAGAAAAAGCCAAAGCAGCTGCCGCCGCACAGGAAGCGCAAAACAACAGCGATAACCAGAATAACTTGCTGTCAATGAACAGCGCTTTTGGCAACAATGGCCGCCCCGGCGCCGCCAACCAGGGTAACGACCAGGGCGACTGGTATTTCTATAATCAATCCAGCAAATCATCGGGCTACTCTGAATTTAAACGGCGGTGGGGCAACCGCAAGCTGGAAGATAACTGGCGCCGCAGCCAGAACAGCCAGGTGAACTTTGCCAATAACAACAACCCTGACCAGGCAGATATGCCCGCAGATACGGCGCATATGACCACGGCCGAAAAGCTGAAGGCGCTGCCTGCCGATAGTGTAAACACAGCCCTGCTGGCTGTTGACCTGCCCCTGACACCCGAAAAGCTGCAGCAGTCAAAAGCAGTGCAAATGGATGCCTGGTTTGACCTGGGCAAACTGTACCACGATAAGCTGGACGCCACAGAACTGGCCATTGAAGCCTACGACAGCCTGCTGTATAAATTCCCCGACCATCCCAAAAAACCGGAAGTTATCTATTCATTATATGTATGGCACAACAGCCTGAAAGGCCACACCGCGCAGGCCAGCCAGTATAAGGAGATGGTGCTGAACCAGTACGGCAATACCAACTTTGCCAACATTATTAAATATGGCGCGCTTAAAGATGTGAATGCCGATAAAAAGCAGGAGATTGCTACTGCCTATGACTCGGCTTACGTGGCTTTTAAAACCGGCCGCTACGACCTGGCCCTCGAAAGGAAACGCGAGGCCGACTCCGTTTACGGCTTCAATTACCTGCAGCCCAGGTTTGACCTGCTGGAGGCCATGATTATTGTGAAAACAGATACCGCCGATATAGCTACCGACAGCCTGTTCCTGGGCCGGAAAGCCGTACAGGCCGTACTCACCAAATATCCCGGCGACTCTGCCGTGCAGCAGCAGGCGCAGGCCCTGCTGGATGCGCTGAACCGCAAAAAAGACCTGGTAGCCTACCTGGGCCAGCTACAGGTTCAGCAAACCGACTCCGGCGGCGCCATGGTGGATGAGAACATTACCATGCGCTACCCGTGGCAAACGCCCAAGCCTAACTTTAAGGACTCTGTAGGCTTAAAAACCAACCAGCCGGTAAATCCAACGGTTTCCAGCCAGGTAACAGCAGCACCGCCGCCGCCTATGAAGCCGGTTACGCCGTACAAGCTGTTAAATACGCCTGTCCCGCACTTTGTGGTGCTGTCTTTCCAGCGGGTGAACAAGGCGCTGATTGATGAAGGGCTGGAGCAGTTTACCCGTTACAATGCGTCCAAACATGCGGCGGATAATATACAGGTAGGGTCTTTTGTGCTGACACCCAATGAAATTATGCTGGTGTTCCGCCTGTTCCCCGACGAAAACAAGGCGCTGGATTACTTTGACGAGATCCGGGCAGCTGCGCCGGTGAGCATTATTCCGCGCATCCGCCCTACGGATTATACCATGTTCATTATATCAAGGGACAATTTCATTCTGCTGAACAGCACCAAAGACCTGCAGGGGTATAAGGAGTTTTTTGACAAGAACTACGTGACGCAATAATTATCAATTACGAATTATTCAATTACGAATTAATGGGGCGGTGTTTCGGTAATTTAGTAGATTGTTACTTGGCACAGTGTGAGAAAGTGACGGCAATTATCGCCTGCTGTTCACCAGTTAACTCCTTCTAAATACCTCATTTTCAACACCCGTTTATTAATTGCGTTATCTTTTAACGTATTCTTAGTTCTTTTTAGGTCCTGTAATTTGTAACCGCCTTATTTAGCACGTAAATTGCTTTTTATACATAGCGCAGCAGTCAATTCGTAATTCGTAATTGAATAATTCGTAATTAATTTTCATAGTTTTGCCCGATTGTTGCACTTAATTTATTTATAATATTACCAGATGAAACGATCCGTGAAAATACTCTGGACTGTGTCTTTCAGTCTGTTGGGCGTGTTTATCTTACTGTTATTACTGATCAATTTCCGGGTCATAGGCAATATGCCCTCCATGGAGGAGCTGGAAAACCCGCGGGCAGCCCTGGCCTCTGAAGTAATTGCAGAAGACGGCACTATTTTGGGCAAGTATTACCAGGTAGACCGTTCCAGCTCTGACTACAACGAAATTTCAAAGAATGTGATCAATGCGCTGATTGCTACTGAGGATGAGCGCTTTTATGAACACTCCGGTATAGACGCCCGCAGCACCATTGCCATTCCTTTTTACCTGATGGTAGGAAAAAAACGGGGGTCCAGCACCATTACCCAGCAGCTGGCCCTGAACCTGCAATCTGACAAAAGCGGCAAGCAGCGCGCCAGCAATCCTATTGTACGCGGGTTCCAGAAGCTGCAGGAATGGCTGATTGCCATTAAGCTGGAACGCAACTTTACCAAAAAGGAGATCATCACCCTGTACCTGAATACCGTTGCTTTCGGGGATAATGTATATGGCATTGAGAACGGCGCCCGCACCTTTTTCAGCAAAGATGCCGGCCACCTTTCCATAGAGGAAGCCGCCACCCTTATAGGCATGCTCAAGGGCAACACCATCTACAACCCGCGCCGGAACCCCTCTGCCTCCATGCTGCGCCGCAACACGGTAATAGAGCAGATGGAAAAGAACGGGTACATTACCAAAGCAGAAGCACAGGCAGCTGAAAGCCGCCCGATTGTGCTGCGCTACAATAAAATAGACCATAACAAAGGCTTGGCCCCCTACTTCCGCGAAGTGCTGCGCGATGAGCTGAAAGACTGGTGCCAGAAGCACAAGAAAGCCGACGGCTCCGAGTACAACCTGTACCGCGACGGCCTGAAGATATATACCACTATTAATCCCCGCATGCAGCTGTATGCGGAGGAAGCCGTAGGCAAACACCTGATGGAGCTGCAGAAAGTATTTGCCAACCAAAGCAATATTAAGTCCGGCAGCGTGTGGAAGAACTGGCAAAAGTACCTGGACCGTTACATGAAGGAGTCTGACCGCTACCAGGATATGAAGGAAGCCAATGCCTCTGACGATGAGATTAAAAAGGCATTTAACACCCCTACCAAAATGAAGGTGTTTGCCTGGAGAAGCCCCTCTGAGCCGGATCTGAACGAGATTGATACGGTAATGACGCCCATGGATTCCATTAAATACATGCGGGCCATATTGCAATCGGGCTTTATGGCTATGGACCCGGAGAGCGGTGAGGTAAAAGCCTGGGTAGGCGGCCCGGATTTCCGTTATTTCAAGAATGATCACGTGTCACGCACGCGGCGCCAGGTAGGTTCTACCTTTAAGCCCTTCCTGTATTGCTTTGCGCTGATGAATGGCATGTCGCCCAACACCATGCTGCCCAATGAGCCTATTACCATTGGCAACTGGACGCTGACCCGCAACTCCGAAGGCAGCGTAGGCGGTGAAATTACCATGGCCGGCGCGCTGGCCCGCTCCCTGAACCTGGTATCGGCCTACCTGATAAAACAGCTGGGCGCAAGGGCTTTTGCGGATTTTGCCAAGACCAAGATCGGTTTTGACAGCGATATACCGCCCTATCCTTCCATAGCACTGGGTACGCCGGAAATATCGCTGTATGAAATGCTGCAGGCCTACACCATGTTCCCTGCCCGGGGTATTATCACCAAACCCATTTACATGACCCGCATAGAGGACCGTAACGGCAACATACTGGAAACCTTTGCCCCGGTAAAACGGGAGGTGATCAGCGAAAACGAAGCCTACACCATGGTAAAAATGATGGAAGGCGTAGTAGCACCGGGCGGTACCGGCGCACGTATGCGTTACCGTTATAAAATGGAAGGTGAAATAGCGGGTAAAACCGGTACCACCAACGATAACACAGACGGCTGGTTCATAGGCTATACCCCGCAGCTGCTGGCGGGCGCCTGGGTAGGCTGTGAAAATAACTTCCTGCGTTTCAGCACCACGGCTGTAGGCCAGGGCGCCAATACGGGCCTGCCTATATGGGCTTACTTTTTCCAGAAAGTGTATGCAGATAAAACACTGAAGATAGATAACAAATCCACCTTCCCCATTCCGCCTACGCTGCACAACGATATTTACCTGAACTACAATTCCAATGTGCAGCCGGGAGCAGAGGCGGAAGATGTAGGCTCCGGCAGCGCCAGCGATTATATTGATGTTTCCCAGTACGGTGAGGAGCCGGCGCCTGCAGAACCCAGGAAGGAAACCGAAGCGCAGAAAGAAAAAGAAAAGGAACAAAAGGAGAAGGAAAAACCAAAGGAAGGACAGCAGCAACCAAAGGCTACTTATCCGCCCCCGCCTCCAAAGAAAGATAATTGATCAATCAGCATAAAAAAAGGAAGCCGGCCGGCTTCCTTTTTTTATGCCCTTAAAAGTATATCCAACTGTATTTCGCGGTATAAATATAGCACCGGGTAAGGCCGCGCAGTAAACCGGCAAACGCTGTTGAACAATAACAGGTTCTTTATTACTGCCCGGGTAAAGCAACCCACTAAAAAAGGGAAGCCTCACGGCCTCCCTTCATTATTATTAATTCTTAATTATTCATTATTAATTACCTGCCTACTTCTTGCGCTGGGGGCGTTGCACGCTCTGCTGGCGCTTTTGCATTTCCTCCAGCCGCTCCTGCCATTTGGATTTGGACACCGGTTTCTTTTTATTTTCCTGGATGCGGGCATGTATCTTATCATGGTTGATCACAAAAGTTTGTAATACCCACTGCAGTAAAATACTGATCAGGTTAGACAGGAAGTAATAGAATGTTAAGCCAGCAGCCAGGCGGTTAAATACGCCTAACAGCATAACCGGGAAAATGTACGGCATATACTTCATTGCCGGGTTGCTCTGGTCGGCCATACCACGGTTGTAGAAGGCCAGTACCAGGCTGGTGCCGGTCATGAGCAGGGTAAACAGGCTCACGTGATTGCCGTAAAAAGGTATATTAAACGGTAAGTTAAAGATAGAATCGTAGGTAGAAAGGTCCTTTGCCCACAGGAAGCTCTCCTGCCGCAACTCAATAGACGACGGGAAAAAGCTGTACATCGCCACCAGTATAGGTAATTGCAGCAATGCAGGCAAACAGCCGCCCAGCGGGTTTACGCCGGCGCTCTTGTACAGCTTCATCTGCTCCATACCAAAAGTTTGCTGATCATCCTTGTATTTGGCGCGCAGCTCGTCCAGCTCGGGTTTCAGCACCTTCATTTTAGCCTGCGACACATAACTCTGGTAGGTAAAAGGCGCTATTAACAGGCGGATGAAGATGGTAAGCAGTATGATAATTACCCCATAGTTGCCTATAAAACCGCTCAGGAAGTTAAAGGTGGGAATGATGATCCACTTGTTCACATACTTTACAAATGCAAAAATGCCGGAGCCAAGCGGAATAATATTTTCCAGCCCTATATCAAAGGATTTCAGCGTTTTATAATGGTTAGGACCATAATAGATCTGCATGGGAAAACTGAAATCATGCGCGCGGTTGTATGGTATTTCAAGGGTGGTGAAGGTTTGCCCTACAATATTACCGCTTTCCGGCACCTTGCTGTTTATATCCGCGCTGCTAAAGGGCGTGGAGGTGGTAATAAAGGTAGTATTAAAGAACTGCTGCTTTACGCTTACCCATTGCAGCTTGCTGTTCACCTTTTCATGGCTGGTGCGCTGCAGGGTAAAATAATCGTGCTTATGCTCTGTGGTGCGGTAATGCACCTGGTTGTTCAGCCGCTCGTTCTGCATGTCGTGCTCCTGGATGTGGCTTTCATCATTCCATTGCAGCTGCAGCACCTGTTGTTTGGCGGGCAGCGCATTTTCCATACCCACCGCATGTATGGTATAATTTACCAGGTAGCCGTTGGGCTTCAGGGAATATATATACTCAAGGTATGCTGAAGGGCCGCCCACTTCAAGGCGATAACGCATTGTTTGGGTACCATCGGCTTCCCGTTGTATTTGTCCGCCGGTAAAATACAGGTCGGCGGTATTAAGGGCGTGGTTATTATTTACCGGCAGTTGCAGCGACAGGCGGTTAAAAGAGCCTTCTACCAGCATTAAGGGCTCGCCGGCAGCGCTCTTGAAATCTTTTAGCTGTACACTTTCGGGCTGACCGCCTTTATTGGTAAAGGTGATCTTTACCACCTTGTTTTCCAGTACTGTATGCTGTTCTGTTCCGGTTGCGGCAGTAGCAAAAGCGCCGTATTCACCGGCCAGTTGCGCAGAGTCGGGCTTGCTGCCGGCCAAATTGCTGGTATCTGTTAATGTTTTGGGCTTGTTCAGGTTAGCAATGGAATCCTGCCGGGCTTTTTCCCTGAGGGCTTTCACCTCCTGCTTCTGGTTAAAAACAATATAGCCTACCAGCAAAAGCCCCAGCAGTATAAAACCAATAACCGAGTTTCTGTCCATCGGAATGCAATTAAAATTTAGGCAGCAAAGGTAAGGTAAAAATGTGCAAATGTGCAGACAAGTAAATATGCAAGTGGCGTATGGCCCTAATAAAATATGCAGATATACAGCTGATAATCAAAAATTTACCTGCTGCATACCTGCATATTTGCAAATATGACTATTATATTAATGGTGAACTATCTTTTCTTCTGAGGCCATTACCTTCGCATTCTTGCTTTCGGCGTACTGTTTGGCAGCGCCGATAAAGTGCACGAACAGGGGCGCAGGGCTTTCTACGGTGCTTTTCAGCTCAGGGTGGAACTGGCAGCCTACAAAGAACGGATGGTCCGGCAGCTCTATCATTTCCACCAGGGTGCTTTCCGGGTTATGGCCGGAGGTTACCAGCCCGGCGTTTACAAAGTCGGCCTGGAAATCGTTATTGAACTCATAGCGGTGGCGGTGCCGTTCGCTGATAAGTGTGCTGCCATAGATCTGTGCGGCGCGGGAACCGGGCTTCAGCTGGCAGGTATAGGCCCCCAGGCGCATGGTGCCGCCTTTGGCGGTTATTTTCTTCTGCTCTTCCATCAGGCCAATTACAGGATGGGCTGTTTCGGGGTTCATTTCAGTGGAGTGGGCATCTGTCCAGTGCAGCACGTTGCGGGCATACTCCACTACCGCCATCTGCATACCCAGGCATATGCCAAAGAAGGGCAGGTTATTTTCGCGGGCGTACTGTATGGCGGTAATTTTACCTTCAATACCGCGGTGGCCGAAACCAGGCGCTACCAGCAGACCATCCAGGTTGCGGAGCTTATCGGCCACATTATCAGGAGTAATATGTTCGGAGTGCAGGTTTTGCACTACTACCTTACATTCATTTACGGCGCCGGCATGTATAAACGACTCCAGG
>NZ_DASTRI010000115.1:0-10316 GCF_035761305.1 Chitinophaga sp.
TCTGCCAGAACAAAGTCTTTTCAGCCATTGTGATAGTCAAAAGATGCCTGTCCTGAAATAATTATAGGGGTTTCCTGAAAGTCACCGGGCAAATCTTTACTAAAAGTAAATATCATATTTGAAGCTAAAAACAAAAAAGTCGCCATTACAGCGACTTTCAAAGTACCGCGTACGGGAATCGAACCCGTGATTCATCCGTGAAAGGGATGCGTCTTAACCCCTTGACCAACGCGGCAAATACAATTTGGGATTGCAAAGGTAATACCTCCTGGCATATTTCCAAAATAAATTTCCTTAACCCAAATTTATATTGATTAATAGCTGTATTGCTTGTAAATTCGCATCTCTATTTTTCAATTCAAATCAACAGTGTAAAATGGGAACGAATCTTAAAATCGGTATTAACGGCTTTGGCCGTATCGGCCGTTTGGTTTACCGCCAAATCTACAAAATGCCCGGTATTGATGTGGTAGCAATCAATGATCTTACCAGCCCCAAAGTGCTGGCGCATTTGCTGAAGTACGACTCCGCGCAGGGTAGGTTTGACGCAGAAGTTAAATCATCTGAAAATGCAATCACCGTTAATGGCGATGAAGTAAAAATATATGCACAGCGGGATCCTTCCCAGATTCCCTGGAAAGACCATGGTATTGATGTTGTGATCGAGTGCACCGGCTTCTTTACAGATAAAACAAAGGCCGAAGCGCACCTGGCTGCCGGCGCTAAAAGGGTAGTAATCTCTGCACCTGCTACCGGCGATCTGAAAACCATCGTATTCAACGTAAACCACGAAACACTGGACGGTAGCGAAACCGTTATCTCCTGCGCTTCCTGCACTACCAACTGCCTGGCCCCCATGGCTAAGGTAATGAACGATACTTTTGGTATTGTGGCCGGTCAGATGACCACCATTCACGCGTATACCAACGACCAGAACACTCTGGATGCTCCGCACCCCAAAGGTGATCTGCGCCGTGCCCGCGCTGCTGCCGCTAACATTGTACCCAACAGCACCGGCGCCGCCAAAGCTATTGGCCTGGTACTGCCTGAGCTGAAAGGTAAACTGGACGGTGGCGCTCAACGCGTACCAACCATCACCGGTTCCTTAACAGAATTAACAACCATCCTGTCTAAGAAAACATCCGTAGAAGAAGTGAACGCTGCTATGAAAGCTGCCGCCAACGAATCTTTCGGTTATAACGAAGACGAGATCGTAAGCACCGACATCGTAGGCATGCACTACGGCTCCCTGTTTGATGCCACACAAACCAAGATTGTTACTGTAGGCGATGCACAGCTGGTGAAAACAGTGTCCTGGTACGATAACGAAATGAGCTACGTATCTCAGCTGGTACGTACCGTTAAGTACTTTGCAGGTCTGATCAGCAAATAATAATCTTACCATAGTGAAAGGTGAAAAGTGAAGCGTGAAATCTGTATTCACCTTTCACTTTTCACCTTTCACATTTTTCTCCCCTCACGTTTTCAATGGATTTGTTATGAGTAAATTTTCCGGTTATAATTTCAAAGGCCATAAAGCCCTGGTGCGCGTGGATTTTAACGTGCCCCTGAACGATAAATACGAGATCACGGACGATACCCGTATGCGTGCAGCCGTGCCCACGATCAAAAAAATATTGAACGATGGCGGCGCCGTGATCCTGATGTCGCACCTGGGACGCCCCAAGGACGGCCCTACAGAAAAGTACTCCCTTAAACACCTGGTATACCACCTGGTAAGCCTGCTGAATGGCGCAACCGTTAAGTTTGCAGAAGACTGCATAGGTCCTAAAGCAACAGAAGCCGCCGCCAACCTGCAAATGGGTGAGGTGCTGCTGCTCGAAAACCTGCGCTTCCACAAGCAGGAAGAAAAAGGCGACGCCGCATTTGCACAGGAGCTTTCCAAACTGGGCGATGTGTACGTGAATGACGCCTTTGGCACCGCACACCGCGCACATGCTTCTACCGCTGTAATTGCACAGTACTATCCGGCGCCGGCCCGTATGTTTGGCCTGCTGATGGAAGCAGAGGTAAGCAACGCGGAAAAAGTGCTGCATAATGCAGAACGGCCTTTTACCGCCATCCTGGGCGGCGCCAAGGTAAGCGATAAGATACTGATCATCGAGAACCTGATGGAAAAAGCCAACAACATTATCATTGGCGGCGGTATGGCCTATACCTTCCTGAAGGCCCGCGGTAATGAAATCGGTAACTCCCTGGTGGAGAACGATAAGCTGGACCTGGCCACTGAGCTGGAGAAGAAGGCAAAGGCAAAAGGCGTAAACCTGCTGCTGCCCGTGGATTCTGTGGCAGCCGACAAATTTGCCGCAGATGCCAATACCCAGGTAGTATCTAACGACAATATTCCCGCCGGCTGGATGGGACTGGACATAGGCGAAAAGTCTATACAGCTGTTCAGCGAAGTAATAGGCCAGTCTAAAACCATCCTGTGGAACGGGCCTATGGGCGTATTTGAAATGGAAGCCTTCCAGAAAGGTACAAAAGCCGTGGCCAATGCAATTGTAAGCGCTACGGCAAAAGGCGCTTTCTCCCTGGTAGGCGGCGGCGACTCTGTAGCCGCAGTGAACCAGTTTGGCCTGGCCGACAAAGTAAGCTATGTGTCCACCGGCGGCGGCGCCATGCTGGAATACTTTGAAGGAAAGGAGCTGCCCGGTATTGCAGCTGTAAAGGCGTAAGCAGAAGAAGCTATTTATATAGACAGGGGTTGATCGGAAAGCATGTAAAATCATTATCTGAAATGTAAAGGTAAAACCGGGCTAACATGGCACTATAGCCGGTTTGGCGGCATTTAACTTTTACATTCAGTATTTGAAATTTTACATTTTACATGCTTTCCGGTTGGCCCCTGTTTTTGTTTGGGCGCAGCTGCATGAAACGCCCACCCTGTCCCAAACTTTATTTGTATTTTGGTAGACTATGAAAAAATTCTACCAACATCTTTATTTCTGGGTAGTAGTAGCCATTATATTGGGTATTATAGGCGGCCTGCTGTTTCCCGGTATAGCCGGTACTGGTAAGCTGATCAGCGATGTGTTTATTAACCTCATAAAAATGCTGATAGCGCCCATCATCTTTCTCACCATTGTGCTGGGCATTGCCCGTATGGGCGATATGAAAAAGGTAGGCCGTGTAGGCGGTAAGGCGCTGCTGTACTTTGAGATCGTAACCACCCTGGCCATCGTGATCGGGCTTATAGTGGCCAATAGCGTGAAACCGGGGCACGGCGTGGCTTTTACGCATGCAAACGTAGCCGCTGCCGCAAAATTTCAGAAAGAGGCGGCAGCAATGAACTGGGGAGAGTTTATCCTGCACATAGTGCCTTCCAATGTATTTGAGTCATTTGCCAAAGGCGATATTTTACAGGTGCTGGTATTCGCCATCCTGTTCGGCTATGGCATCAGCCGTATGAAAGATGCCGGCATTCCGCTGCTGCATACTTTCGACCGCATTGCACAGGTATTCTTCAACATCCTGAAGGTGGTGATGCTGCTGGCGCCCCTGGGCGCTTTTGGCGGCATGGCTTACACCATCGGTAATTTTGGCGCCGGCGCTTTAATTCCCCTCGTTAAGCTCATGCTGTGCGTATACCTTACCATGTTCCTGTTTATTTTCCTGGTGCTGGGCAGTATTGCGCGCTTTTACCGCTTTAGCCTGTGGCAGTACCTGAAATTTGTAAGGAACGAAATATTGCTGGTGCTGGGCACCTCTTCCTCAGAGTCGGCCCTGCCGGGCATGATGGAGCGGCTGGAGCAGCTGGGCTGCTCCCGTTCCGTAGTAGGGCTGGTAATACCCGCCGGTTATTCCTTTAACCTGGATGGCACCAGCATTTACCTGTCCATGTCTGTTATATTCCTGGCGCAGGTGTTCGGCATCCATCTTTCCCTGGGGCAGGAGCTTACTATCATTGGCATACTGGTGGTTACCTCCAAAGGCGCTGCCGGCGTAACCGGCAGCGGGTTTATTGTGCTGGCCTCCACGCTTACGGTTATTAAGGTAATACCGGTAGAAGGGCTGGCCATTCTCATCGGGGTGGATCGCTTTATGTCGGAAGCAAGGGCCATCACCAATCTTATAGGCAATGGCGTAGCTACTATTGTGGTAGCTAAAAGTGAAAAGGAGTTTGATGAAGCCCGTTACCGGGCCGCCATTAGCGGTAACAGTGCGCCCGTACTGTAGCTGTACCGAACATTTATACCTGCCAAGTAGCGCTGAAATCGTATCTTGCCGTAACGTTACGGACACAACAATTTGGATGCTATCCACGAAAGAAGATCTATATATCCTGCCGTTGGCAATAATGGAGCACCAGCCTGTATGCTGAAAGGAATATACAGATACATACCGCATAAATAATCCTGTAAATGACAAAGTGAGTGAACGTGTTTAAATGGTTGGAACATATCCCTGGCAATGCAATGCCGGCACGTATGGCATGGTATATTTCACTCTGTATGCTTATTACGGCTTTGCCGCTGCAGGCGCAGGAGCCGCACGCATCTTACAAATTTTCTCACCTGAACCTGGGCCGGGGACTGGCCAGCAATCACGTATCTGCCATTCTGCAGGACCGTAAAGGGTTTATCTGGATAGCCAGCACCGCCCTGCAACGTTACGATGGCAGTAACCTGGTGACAGTAGCCAACTTTGACCATGTACCCGGCACTATTTACTATGATGATATTTGCCTGTGTGAAGACCGTAAAGGCCGCATCTGGATGGGAGCGCCGGATAACATACAGTTCTATGACCCGGCCACCGGCAATACACAGCCGTTAAAGATAGATGTACCTGCCACTACGCGGGGCGGCATTCAATGCAGCCGCATTGTGGAAGATGCCGCAGGCGTAATATGGGTTACCACCGAACAGGGGCTGCTGCGTTTTGACGAGCGCCAGGGCATGTTTAAAAAAGCCAATGCAGTACCGGAAGCAGACCGCGTGCAAATGAGCAGCGCTATTGCAGAAGATCATGAAGGCGGACTGTGGATCAGCGGGGAGCATGGTATTTACCTGCTTGACCGGCAGCGCCGGCATTTATACAGCGCGGTAAATAACCCGCAGCACCTGCCTGTTTTAAATATAACCACCAGCGTACGCAAATTTTATATCGACTATCGCCGCCGTATATGGATAGCCGCCCGTGGGCAAAGCCTGTATTGCTATGATCCCGTAAGCCGCCGGCTGCAGTCTTACCGGGTAGGCGAGGTGTTTGATATTGTGGCAGACCTGGATCACAACATCTGGATAGCCACTGATCGCAATGGCATATACCGCTTTGATAATACCCAGGAGAAATTTTCTATAAACATCTGCGCAGAAAATGATGACGACCTGGGGCTGCACTACAACTTTGAAACCAACTGCTTTTTAACAGACCGTGAAGGCCATTTATGGATAGGTACGGACCTGGGTGTGAACATACTTAGCCTGCATAACCGCACCTTTCGTATGATGGACCACCGCACGGTGTTTAACGGCACCCCCCTGCGCCTGCCCCGCGCAGAGGTAACAGACCTGCTGCAAACCCGCAGCGGCGACGTGTTTGCAGGTTACTGGGGCAATGGCTTCAGCTGGTTTAATGCCCGGCTGGGACTCAAACAAAATTTCCTGCATGGCGTGGGAGATCCTGCATATAAGCTGCCGGAGCCCCGCAGCCTTGTATGGAGCTTTGCCGAAATGATGAACGGACATGTACTGGTAGGGCAGGAGAACGGTTTTTTATCAGAGTTTGATCCCCGGCAGGGGAAGTTTGTTGCCCATTACAGGCCGCGCGCTTTCCAGGACCAGCCGTTAATGAGCATATATGTAAAAAGTGATACCTCTGTGTGGATAGGGCTGTACAAAAAAGGGCTGGCTCACTGGAACCCGCATACGAAAACGGCGCAGGCTTACCCGCTGCTGCTGGCAGGCCTGCAACGGCAAACATCTGTTATGGATATAGTGCCGCAGAACGATTCCCTGCTATGGCTGGCAACCAGCACCGCCGGCTTGTTGCTGTTTAACCGTTATACCGGCCGGCAGGTAGCCAGGGAAAGCTTCAGGCACGGGCAGCTGACGGTAGACAATATTTCCGGCTTGTACCGGGCAGATGATACTACGCTTATTGCCGGTACCGACCATGGCCTGTGGGTGTTTAACAGCCTGCGGCATACAGCAAGGCCGCTGAAGGTAAACGGCCTGCTGTTTGATGAATGGGTGCTAAGCATGCGCAGCGATGGTAAGGACGGTGTTTGGCTTACTACGGAATATGGATTTTACCGGTTTAACTGCAGCACATTCAGCCTCGAAACTTTTGTACAGAACGATAATATTGTTGATAACAACCGTAAGGTGCGGCGCCGTATTTTACCCTTGCAGGACGGGCGTTTGCTGGTAGGCGCCTCTGACCATTTTGTAGCCTTTGACCCTGCGGTGCTGCAGGTAGCGCCGCCCCCGCCGGATGTAAGCATACTGGCCCTTAAAGCGCTCGACAGCAGTATACAGATAGAGGATGCTGTCAATAACCGGGAGCCGGTTATCCTCTCTCACCGGCAGAACTTTATTTCTATTGAGTTTAAGAGCCTGCAGTATCATCACGAAAAAATCCGGTACTATTACCAGCTGCAGGGGCTTGATGAGGATTGGGTAAATGCGCAGGGTTTGCTGATGGCCAAGTACACCAACCTTCCGCCCGGCAATTATACATTCAAAGTGCGCAGCGTAAACACCGCCGGTACCTTATCCAACAACATTACGGTGCTGCGCATTAATATTAAGCCCGCCTTCTGGCAAACGGCCTGGTTCCGCATACTTATACTGCTGCTGGCAGTAGCGCTTATTTACGTTTATTTCCGCGCCCGCATTTATTTTATAAAAAAAGAGGCAAGGCGCAGAACGCTGATGCAGCAACGCATGGCGCAGCTGGAAATGAAAGCGCTGCGCGCACAAATGAACCCGCACTTTATTTTCAACGCGCTTAACTCCATTCAAACATTTATGATGAAGAGCGAAACAGAGCAGGCGCTGGCCTACCTGAACCGCTTTGCGCGCCTTATACGCAGCGTGCTGGATCATTCACAGCTAAACACTATTCCTATATCCAAAGAGGTAAGCATGCTGGAGAATTATATTGAGCTGGAAAAGCTGCGCTTTGCAGACCAGTTTGATTATAAGATTACCATAGACCCGGCCATAGATGCGGATTTTACGGAAATACTCAGCATGATCATTCAGCCGTTTATAGAAAATGCCATCTGGCATGGGCTGCTGCATAAAAAAGATGAGCAGGGCAAGCTGCTGCTTACCTTTACTAAAATGCAGGACCGTATACTGTGTACAATAGAAGATAATGGTATCGGGCGGGAAAGATCGGCAGCGCTTAAGCAGCAAAGCGGCTATACCCATGCCTCCCGCGGTTTGCAGATTACCCGCGACCGGCTGTCGCTGTACAACAGCCGTTTTAATGTAGACGCCTCTTTTAATATTGAAGACCTGTATGATGCCGAAGGCCGGCCCTGCGGCACCCGGGTTAACTTGTGGTTTCCGCTGGTGGAAGACTGATTTAATTTACTCCACCCGTACCACATGCTTCAGCTTTCCGTCCCATCGCCAGGGGCTGTGCATTAGCCGTAACCCACCCAGCCAGCGGTGCTTCAGGGAAATATAATCTGTAAAGTTCTCTTCGTTGTTGAGCACTTCACGCCCCAGGTTGGTGATGGATAGCATTACATCCTGCTGTTCTATCATGCCGGCGCTGCGCATGCGCTGTATGTAAATATCCAGCTGAAAGTCGCCAAAGCCATAGATCTTCATATCTTCCCAGAACTGCGCATACAGGTCGTACCAGCGCAGGCTGCTCATAGAAAGCTTTCTCAGGAAATAGCTTTGAATGGCATTCAGCCCGTTCTCCACTGCGGGCAAGCGTTGCAGGTGTGCAACAAGCGCCGGGCCCAGGTAAGGCAGCCGCGGTGTGCTTTGTTTACTAATAGCCTCCAGCTCAGGCGGGTCGCCCTGGCAATAGGCTTGCCAGGCACGCGCGGCCAGCTGCAGATCTTCTTCCTGCAGGGTTACGCGCTCCTGCAACAGGGCAGGGAGGTGGTAGGGCATTAGCAGGCCCAGGCCCCTGAACTCCGGCACTTCGGAGTGGTTGTCAATAGATACCAGGCTTATTTTGGGAAGGCGTATTACCTGTGTGCGCAGGTAATGGAGTATAAACAGTAAATTGATCTGGCAAAAAAGGTCAAACTCAAACCACAGTACTATTTCATCATAGTCGCCGGCAGTTTTCAGCTTCTCCAGCTCTTTAACCACATTTGAAAAATAGGTTTGTTTGTCGATACCGTAATGGTATTCCAGGTGTTTGGAGCGGGTTTCAAAAAACGCCGCCATATCGTTGGTGCATTTTACTTTGCCTTCGCACATCATTTCCCGGCATACCACTACTTCTCCCGGGATACCGCTTTGCCGGAACAAGGTAAGGGTAGCATCGCCGTTAAGAACATGCATATAAGACATGGCTCTGATTTTTCAACATAAACCGGTTACCAGCTGCCGCTGGCGCCGCCGCCACCGCCTGAGCCGCCGCCAAACCCGCCAAAGCCGCCACCGCCTCCGGACGACCATCCACCGCCACCGCCGCTGCTCCAGCCGCCTCCTATGGGGAAGCCGCCTAAACCACCCCAGCCCCTGCGGCTGATGGTAGTATTACCGCCACGGCGGTTATTGATAATAGACAGGATAATGACGATAATAACAATGATCACAAAAATAGCGCCGCCTCCACCACTTTTCCTGGAGCGGGGAATGCCTTTGTATTCGCCCGCTGCCGCCTTTTCCAGCGCATCTACTGCTTCATCAAAGCCCTGGTAGTAATGCCCTTCGCGGAAGTTGGGCACTATGATCTGGTCTATAATACGGTTGGCAATGGCATCGGGTATGGCGCCTTCCAGCCCGTACCCTGTTTCAATACGTACTTTGCGGTCTTCAATAGCGGCCAGTATTACCAGGCCGTTATTCTTTTCTTTGCGTCCCACTCCCCAGTTGCGTAATATTTTCAACGCTACTTCGCTTACATCATAATCACCGGTGGTTTTAACCGTTACAATGGCTATTTGGGTGGAGGTGCTGTCGTCGTAAGCTACCAGCTTGCTTTCCAGCGCATCGGCCTCTTCACGCAGCAGCACGCCTGCCAGGTCGTTCACCAACCGCGGAGGGTTGGGCCTGGGCGGAATTTCCTGCGCCGTGGCGCGCAGGCCTGTAACCAGTAATATACTTAACCATAACCAGCAAAATAACCTCATAAATAGTATACGCTTCATCTTCCGAAAATAATATCGTCCGGCAGCTCATTTTCATCGCCGGCGGAGTAGGGGAAATGCGCCTGCAGCGTTTCGCCTATTTCGCGGATGCATTCCTCCATACCTTCCACCGTTCGTTGGTGGGAAAAATGGATCTTTAGCAGATGCGCTTCTTTTTGCCAGAAATGATCACCTACTTTTTCATGAATGCCTTTATCGCCCAGGATGGCAAACTGCCGGTCTTTCAGGGCCACATACAGCAGTACGCCGTTATGCTGCCGGGTTTTATCCATGCCCAGCATCAGGAAAACTTCCTGCGCACGGTCCATGGGATCCACATAGGCGCAGCGGCTTTCCACGAACAGCCTTATTTCGCCGCTGGTAAGCCTTTCCGCCGCGCGGATGGCCTGTACCAGCCGGTCTTTGTCAGCCTCCTGTAAAAGCTCTTTTTTGCCAAATGGGAATAAACGCATGTGATTCACGATTTACATAAAACGTTGCCCCTGCAGGTACCGGCCGGCAGCTGCTCTTTGATTGTAACGCAAAGAGTACCCGGTTCCCAAGGGAACCGGGATGGCAGCCAACCTGCTTAGAATTGTACTTTGGGCGCATTCTCGGACCCGGGCTGCGCCTGGAAATATCCTTTCTGCTGGAAACCGCTGATGCCCGCGATAATATTGTTCGGGAAAGTGCGTACAGAACTGTTATAGCTGTTCACGGCTTCATTAAAATCGTTGCGGGCAACGGTAATACGGTTTTCAGTACCCTCCAGCTGTGCCTGCAGGTCGCGGAAGTTCTGGTTCGCCTTCAGGTCGGGATAGCTTTCCGCTACTGCCAGCAGGCGGCCGAGTGCAGTGCTAAGCTGGCCTTGCGCCTGTTGAAACTGTTGTATCTTTTCAGGAGTAAGGTCATCAGGGTTTACTGTAATCTGCGTGGCTTTGGCGCGGGCCTCAATTACCTGGGTAAGCGTGGTTTGCTCAAAGTTGGCAGCGCCTTTTACAGTGCTTACCAGGTTGGGGAT
>NZ_DASTRI010000116.1:0-14418 GCF_035761305.1 Chitinophaga sp.
TTCGCAAAATCCCAAGCCCTGTCATAATTGTTTTGCCAAAAATAATATCCTCCGCCTAACCAGTCGTGGTCGTTAATGCAGAAGCGCTGTTAACGTTGAAAAAAGAGTATGGGCTAATAATAAAGCTTTGAGGCCCTTTGCCGTGTGCACAAAAATATAGCAATAAAATATTTATATTTGATATTCTACAGCTAACCCGTAGCTCTCAAAATATTGATCCCTATGACCATCCATAGCCCTGCCACCGGTAATAAACGATCAAACGTAGCCAGCGCTAACAGCTTTTCTTCCCAAAGCCCTGCTGTTGCTTTTAATGATAATCGCCCGGAAATCAGATTGCAAAAAGCATGGCAAAAAATGGCCTCCAATAGCAGCCACGTCAGGCAGCAGCAGGCGTTACAGAGAATGGCCAATAGTCACGTAGCTGTAACACAAATGGGAGTATTAAGCGCCCGGCCGGGTGTTGTAACATCGCATATTCCGGCAAAGGTGATACAGCGAACCGCCGGTATTATATACGCCGATGGAAACAACTGGGTAATCTATACCAAAAATGGCGGATTCGGACCTTATACGATTGCCAACATCGCTGTCATTCCCCCCAATCTGCTACAGGCGAATACGGAAGTAGATTATACGAACCAGGGACATGGTATAGTATGGATTAATCGTATTGGTACCACTGCCTTCCCTGCTCCCGTACAAGTTGCTCCCCAGCAACAAAATACGGCCTCGCCTATTGATACCAGTCACTTTATCAATAACCGGATCGGTCTGGGGAACACAGCCAAGACAAGCGGCAAGGACAGGCCCTGGCTAAAAGGGACTAATTTCAATGTCGATTTCGGTGGTACTGTAGGAACTGTATCTATGAATAGCCTTGCACAGCATCAACCGCTACATGAGGGATCAGAGGAAACACAAGGCTTTAGAGGTAACTCCGTTAATTTAAGCTGGAGCTTGTATTATGAGGATAATAGCGGGTTACAGCAATCTCATTTCAAGCTTCCAAACTTCAGCAAATTCCGTAGTGCCGATTTTGGTCAGTATACGAACCAGGACCTGAATGATATGTATGCAGCCGGACGGCTCATTACCGGCCATGAAGGATATAATAAACAAGAGGGGCTGGGGGTAGCTGCGGCAAGATACCACAGTGAAAGGGACATGGTAGTGAAGGCAGAACAATTGCATTCACCCACCTTTGCACGGCTCATCGCTACCAAAGTGAACAGTATTATTGGCAATGGCATCCCCCGGTTATTAATACTACAGCTACATTCCCATGAAATTAGGATCTGCGATGAATGTTACCAGTTCCTGGAGGCATTTATGCAGGCAGACTGGATCAATGACGCAAAAGACCTGATCGATAATGGCGAGCAGCTGAAAATATCTATGGTTACCAGCGCCGATCAGCCCCACCCCGCATTGACAGGATCTCTGAGTAATGCGCGAAATGATAATGCCACCATTGGCATCGGCGAAATGCCCAATATTCTAAATATAGGACAGTTATCACCCGATAAAAAATAAGGCGTTCTTCCCCGTATTCTGTACTGCCTCCCAGCTAAAATCCCTGCTATGCTCCTCTTTTTTATTACGCTCCTACAACTGGCAGGGACATTTGGGATTGTGGTACATGTAGCACAGGATGGGATAGCAGACCCCTGGCCTTTGATATAGATAAGAATATGCGCCGGTCAGGCTTTTGTAATTTCGCCAATTCACACGACGGAAAAAGCTGGTACTCGGTACCTTCAAAAATTTAACCGCTGCCTGGATTTTAGACGTAAGAAACCATAACAACCAATCAGATTTCAACGTATTTCAATATATATCGGCGGGCAATATACGCCAATAAAAAAGCCGCTACAATCTTTGACTGTAGCGGCTTTAATGTGTTTTGAGCTTTGTTGGAATGTTATTGGTTCCAGCTTCTTGTTGCCCCACCAGGATTCGAACCTAGACAAACAGAACCAAAATCTGTCGTACTACCATTATACTATGGGGCATCATGTTTCCATGATTTGGGATGGCAAAATTAGCCTTTTTTTTATTACTTCAAAAAAATCTTTCCTGTTTTTTTAAACGCACAAAATCAATCACTTACACTGTTTTCTGCAGCACCGCAGCTACCTTTTCCGCTACTTTTTCCGGGGTTATCCACTCCATACAGGCATGATCTCCCCGGAAGCAGGGCTTGTTCCCGAATACAGAACAGGGGCGGCATTCCAGGTCTGTAATCTGCACCACACGGTCCATGGTTTGTCCAAAACCCATAAAACCTGCGTAGGGATGTGTAGCGCCCCACACCGACACTACCGGCACACCAAACAGGGAGGCCAGGTGCATGTTGGCGGAGTCCATACTGATCATCAGCTGCAGGTGGCTGATAATGGCCAGCTCCTCCTCCAGCGTAAAGCGGCCGGCAATCATCACCGTGTTGGGATGACGGTCGGCCAGTTCCGCCAGCAGCGCGGTTTCAGCAGGGCCGCCGCCAAACAGCAGTATTTTATACTGCGGCCATTGCGACAGCAACGCCAGCACCTGCTCCATTTTTTGCAGCGGGTAGGTTTTCTCCCGGTAGGTGGCAAAGGGCGCCAGCCCGATCCAACCGGCTTCTCCCGGCAGGCCGGTAATAGCGGTAATACTGCTATGCAGGGGAAGCGGGGCGCTTTTTACCTGGGCCGATGAAAGATCGCACTGCAGTCCCAGTTGCCGGAACACCATCGCATAACGTTCAACTGTAGCAGTAAGCGGCTGCACTATTTTATCCTGCTGCCGGGTAAGCGCTTTTTTTGCTGCGCGGCCTTTATCCATTACCGCTACCCGAGTGCCGTTCAGCCGGAAAAAAGTACGTACTATTTTGGAACGCAGCACCTGGTGCAGGTCTGCCACAGCAGCAATCGTATACCTGCTGCGCAGCTCGCGGTACAGGCGGTACAATCCCCGCACTCCTTTATGGCGGCCTTTAAGGTCAGCCGGGAAAAAGGTAAGGCGCGGAATATCCTTGCACAAAGCGCCCCAGTTTTTATTGGACACCAGCACAATATCCACCGCAGGATTTGCTGCCAGCACCTGCCGTATTACGGGTATGGTCATGGCAACATCACCCAGGGCAGAAAAGCGGATGGCAAGTATGGTTTGTTGCATTACTTGCGGCTACCGTATAATACCGGGTTCAGGGAAGGATCGTTATACATTTTCATTTGCCGGTACACTTTCATATATTTTTTGCCAGCGCTGATATCGGCCAGCAGCTCTTCAATAGCAGTGCCCAGGTCGCGGCGCTGCTCCAGCAATATGTCCAGCTTGCGCTGGCAGGCGGCACGGTGCTCAGGAGTGGCATCAGTACGTGTAGCCTCTTCCAGCATATGATAAATTTTCAGCGCCAGTATCGATAAACGATCAACGGCCCAGGCCGGGCTTTCAGTATTGATCCTGGCATCCGGGGTGGGCTGCACAGATTTGTACTGCTCCAGGAAATAGCTGTCAATATATTCCACTACGTCAGTACGTTCCTGGTTGGAACGGTCTATCCAGCGTTTGATCTCCAGCGCCTTTACCGGGTCAATGGCCGGATCGCGTATTATATCTTCCAGGTGCCATTGCACCGTATCTATCCAGTTCTTCAGGTACAGCAGGTGCTCAATGCTGCTTTTATCATATGGGTTTACAATAGTCTGGTGCACATCGTCCTTCACATGATAGTCCTTAATGCTCTGGCTGAATATCTGGTTGCATAATTCTGTAAACATGTAACAAATGTAATTAAAATAGTGAATGCCCGTTAGCTACTCCCGGGGCGGATGCGCTCCTTCCCTGCTGTATAATAACAGTGTGTAAGATACTGGTATGCTGCTGCATACAGTTAACATTGAAGTAACAATTACTTTCTACATTTAAAGTCGCAAATCGCTAATGTATTCGATATGTCTGATAACCCTTCCAAAGCGCTCTTCCAGCAGCTGTTTGAAGCAAACCATGATAAGGTATTCCGGTTCGCTTACAAGCTAACGGGGGATGCAGCCCGTGCCCAGGAAATTACCCAGCAGTGTTTTATCAGGCTTTGGGAAAATATACATAAGGTATCTGAAGGGCAGGACATTTTTCCACTGTTATTTGTGTTTACCAAACATATCCTGGTAGATGAAACCCGCAGGCTGTACCGCGAAAAACAGACATTAGCTGAAATGTCGTCCCGGCAGCCTGCGCCGCCTGCTGAAAACCGGGAGGAAACCCTGCTGCTGCACAAGGAATTCTGGCAGCAGATACAGAAAGTAATTGATAAAATGCCGGAGCAGCGCCGCAATATTTACCTGCTTAGCCGCGACAAAGGCCATAGCCATAAAGAAATTGCAGCGCAGCTTAGCTTGTCGCCCGCTACAGTACGCAACCACCTGGCCCTGGCCCTTCAGTTCATACGCCGCGAAATACAGCTGCATTATAACACAGAAGTAAAATGAGCCCTATGCCTCCATTTAACCTTTTACCTAAAGTGGCGCTGCCGGTAGCCTTGCTAATGGCTGCCTGCAGCAAAAACCCGGTACCGCCCCCCGCTCCTGCCGGACCAGTTACCCAAAAAGAAACCAATACCTGGATATTGGACAGCATGCGTTATTTCTATTTATGGAACAATACATTACCGGCAACAGCAGATACACAGCCCGCCGCCATTGCATATTTTAACCGGCTAAAATATTCCGGCGACCGGTTTTCACTGATCTACGATCCCAACGATCTCGCTACCTATCCCAAATACATGTTGTATAACTATGGAATAGACTTTTCCATTGTCAGCTGGCCCGGTGCTCCTGGCGGCGCTATAGGCGTGGTAAAGCTGGTGCTGGAAGGTTCCCCTGCCGCACAGGCAGGCCTGCGCCGCGGCAGTTACTTTACACGTATTAACGGAACAGCAGTTAATAGCAGCAACGCAGCCATCCTCAGCGCGGCGCTGCTGCAGGGCGCCTCCGGTACATTTACACTGGCTGCTGTAAATGGCAATACGGTTACGGAAAATGCCACCATCACGTTAGCCGCGCAATCGCTGGGTGAAAATCCGGTTTACAGGCCAGGCGTCCGCAGCATCAATGGCCGCAAAGTGGCTTATCTTTTCTACAACTACTTTAACGATGGTTACAACCAGTCGGTAAAAGGCGTATTCCAGGATTTTAAAACCGCCGGCGCTAATGAGCTGATACTGGACCTCCGCTACAACCCCGGCGGCAGCGTGGCAGCAGCGGCCCTGCTGGCAGCGCTGGTTGCGCCTGGCATTAATGAGCAAAGCGGCTTTGCAAAATACAGCGGCAATGGTAACCTGGGACAACGCATTATTTCCTTTAAATCTGCTTTATCTGTTCCCGAAAGCGGCGCACCCATTGCCTTTGGCACACTGGAACCGGCCCGGTTATCTTTATCACGGGTGTTCATCCTGTGCAGCAATCAAACTGCATCGGCCGCCGAGCTGTTGATCAATAACCTGAAGCCCTATACGCAGGTGATCCTCATTGGGCAGCACACTTTTGGAAAAGATAAAGGCGCCGTCGTTATATCAGACATGCGAACGCCTAAACGCATGTCCTGGGTGCTTATGCCCATCAGCTACAACCTGGCCAATGCAAAAGGAGAAGGCGGCTATACACAAGGTATTGCGCCGCAGTATATAGTGGATGAATTCAGCAAACAGCCCCTGGCGGATGTAGGCGACAATGCAGATCCACTCATTGCAAAGGCTATTGACATACTAAACGGTAATGGCCGGACAACCGCTCCCATTAATACTCCGGCGCACAGCATATACTTTGATACGCGCCGGCAGCAGGCGGCAGCTAATGTGGTGAGTATGCCGGCAGCATTATTCAGGTAGGGAAAAAAAAGGGGTTAACAAACAGTAAATATCAGTCATCTTATAAACAGGGTTTTCAAAAATGTATGTGCTGTTTGCTGTGTTCCATTACGGCAATCTGCGCCGGTTGAGGTAATACGGTTTTTCCCCCAATGGTTGTATGATAACATCTTCTACTACGGTTCTGCTGCCGGCCCCAAGCAGTAACAGCCCTGCAGGCAGCTTATTTTTATTGTTATTACACCGTATGCCTTGTATATGCACATGGCGCAGCACACCGGAGCTGTCCTGCGGGTAGCGGCCGCCATAAGCCAGGCCGGTGCTGGCGTTTAAAGAAGATAGCTGTTCATTTTCCAGCTGCTTGCCGGCGCCTGCCGGCGCCCTGCCCAGGAGTATGATCCCTGCCCAGCCGCCACTGCATGCAGCTGTGGTATCAGTTAATTGAAAACAGATAGGCAGGTTATTTAACCCTGCTGCCAGTATGCCGGCGCCGCGGGTTATTACCAGTCCGCCGCCGCTCCCATTACCATTGCGTGCAGGCTGCGGGATTACCTTTATTACAGTGCCCGGCTCAATATGCAAAGTGGCCTCATTGCTTACATACACCCATCCTGCTATATACCAGGTATGGCTGTTGGTAAGCAGCACATTCTCTGTAATGATCCTGCTAAGCGTATCGTTTAGGGGAATAGTTTGCACCCGCGCATCGGCTGCTGCCGATGCCACCGGCTCTTTCTCACAGCCGGCCAATACTATAACGGCAGGAATGAACATCCCTTTTAGCAAGGATAACAGGCAATTGCTGATGGATATAATAAACCGGCGCATAGGATCAAAGATCAATTACCTCAGGAAAAAAATTACCGGCAGCATCATCATGTATGTTCAGCAAATAAAAAGCGCCGGGAGTTACCGGCAGCTGAAAAAGATCAGTAAAACCATCGGGCTGCGTAATAACATTACCGGTTTGGCTGTCAACAAACCGGCCCCCATAAGTAACAGGCAGCCCGCTTTCATCGTTTACCGGCAGCTTCACAATATCCGGGTATAATTTTCCTTTCGTAAGATTTTTTAATACAATACCTGTTTCGTCAATATTACCTGTTTGATTATTTACGAAAATAATATGCAGGTCTACTGTTGTATATGGGTAGTAGGCATCACTGAGCGTTTCAAACATTTGCATGGCCACAGAATCCGGCGAAACACTGGCTGAGTTAATAAACCCTTTCAGCCCTATTTCCTCATTATACGCAACGCGGAAACTGGCAGCAGTGTTGGCGCTGATCGTAATAGTGCTGTCTATTAACAGCGAATCTGTATTTGCCTTAAAAAATTCAAGCCTGCCCGATCTTCCGGCCGGTAATACCACCTCTGTTGCGGTGTTGGAAGGTGCAATGCTTTGTAATTTCTTTCCGTCAAAATACAGGTCCAGGTCAGGCGTATTCGGTAAGTTCACCAGCGTTACAGCCACCTTTCCAAAATAATGCTCTTCCGGCAGCTCGCCTTTACGGCACGATACTGCAGCTATTACAATAACAATAGTTACTAAACAGGTAAATAATCTCATGATAATAAGTGAAAGGTGTTTTGAAGGAGCTGACCGAAAGGAATGTAAAATGTAAAATTTTAAATATTAAATGTAAAAGTAAAATGCCACGAATCATTTACAGCACTATGTTAGCTGAGTTTTACTTTTACATTTTACATTTTTGATTTTACATTCCTTTTGGTCAGCTCCGGAAGTTTAAAAATTAATTATTTCCATCTCAGCCAGCCACAGGTGCTGGTGGTCCAGTCTACACGGTTGGGGAATGCGCCCACAAAACGGGAAGATGCCAGCGCACCGGGGATCCAGTTTGCAGCACTGGTGCCGGTAGCAGGGCGGGTAAACGGATTAGCCAGCGCAATATTTGCATTGGGGTTAGCCGTAGTAAAGCCCTGGTTACCATTTGCAGCGGAAGTGGCAAAAATGGTGAACTGGTTGGCAGCAACATTAAAGCCTACTGTAGTTACAGGGTTGCCGTTGCTTTCAGTAACATATGGCTTGTTATAAGCGTGCACAAAGCTGTGCTTCAGCAAAGAAACACCGGAATAGTATTTATCACGGGTGCCGCCTAATGCGCTATCCAGCGATACGCCGAACTTATAACCCATATAAATACAGCTGTCAATGTCAAATTCAGCATTCCTTCTCAGCTGTGCGCCACGGCCATATAAACCGGTGCCTGAAGGAGCGCCGTTGCTGATACCTGCGCGGGCAGCGTTAGGCAAACCAACGATTGTAATGTAACGGTACTTCGGATGTGTGATCCTTGAAGTGGTGGTACCGGTAGCATTGTTGTCGCTTTCAAAGCCGTTAGACTGGCTCTTGTCTGCACGGGTAGTATCAGCCAGGCCTAATGCATAGCGGATGGTGCCGTTGTAACCGTTATCCGTATCAAACATATCATCCAGCGCATCTACAGCAATCAGGTGGGAAGCGCTTACTGTACCGCCAAAAAATTCAAAAGCATCGTCTTTTGATTTGAACACTTCAATGTAATCAAGGGTAGTACCGCTACCAACGCCAGCCAGGGTTAAGCCGTTGATCTCATTGTCTGTAGACAGCTCATAACCGGCATACTCAATACGTACATATTTCAGAATACCGGAATTGTCGGCATCATTTGTACCTACCGTACCGCCGAAAGTGGCATCAGCCGGCGGGTTGCTGGGAATGCCTTCAACCTGTACACGGCCGCTGTGATTAGTAGATGCATTACCCAATATCACAACGCCAGACCAGTCGCCGGAAGCAGGAGCAGTAGCAGCAGAAGTGAAGATGATCGGGCTGCAGGGCTGGCCCTGTGCTATTATTTTAGCGCCGCGGGTTATTACCAAACCACCGCCAGGTACGCTGGAGCTGGTGCTCAGGTCACCACGGATAACTGTTCCGGGATCAATGATCAGCACATCTGAAGAATCCACGTACACCAGGCCGCTCAGATGCCAGGCTACAGCGCTGGTCAGGTGAATAGTGTCCTTAGTGCCATGGTTGGTGCCTAAAACGCCGCTCAAAGTAGGGTTTGAGGGGATGATCTGGGTGGCAGATACAGAACGGTCAACGGTTGGCTGGCCTTCTTTTCTGCAGGAGCTTACCAATACAGCTCCCAGCACAGTGGCCGCAGCCAGGGTTAAGATGAAGGGTTTTCTTGTCATGTGAATGTTGCTTTTAAGGTTAAAAATGATACCTGATCAGGGTTATATTGATTACGCGTATGCTCAGAATTTATAGCTGATGGTTGTGCTGTAAGTTCTGCCCGGGCGGGCTTCATAGTCAACAATGTCTTTCCCTTTGCGGTATAACAGGTCTTTGGTAGACGGGTCTTTTTTCCCGTCATTAATGGCAGCATCATCATACCGGTTCTGGTACACCACGGAAAAGCTGTTCAGTATATTGCCAACATTTATCCTCACTTCTCCACGCTGTTTAAGAAAACGTATGGCCAGCTGCGCATCCAGCGCTTCCAGCGGACGTTCAAAAAGGGAAAACTGGTAAGATTTATCCGGGCGGAACATGCGGTTGCTTACATAATTATACACCAGGCTGAATGATACCGGTTTAATATCGTAGTAAAGCCCTGCGTTTATAATGTAGTTGCTGGCGCCTGTTTGCGGACGTTTTTCTTCGGGCAGCACCTGCTCGTTAGGTATTACCTTATACGGGTTATTGGGAGCTACCCCGTTGTAGTTAACCGTCATAGGCGTTACGCGTGCATCCAGCGCAGTAAAGTTGCCATACAGGGTAATGTTTTGCAGCACCGGCACTTTGGTAAATGCCAGCGATTTACGCAGCTCTATTTCCAGGCCGTAGTTCTTTGCATTTTTGTTATTCCTCAGCTCAAATATGCCGCCGCTTTGCTCATCGGCATATATCTCCATCGGGTAGTCAAACTTTTTATAGAACAGGGAAAAAGATAATAGTTCACCAGGGCCAGGGTACCACTCATAGCGGAAATCCACATGATGCGCAATGGTTGACTTTACCAGCTCGCTCACATAAGCGCCGCCCAGCTCAAAGTCATATTCGCGAAAAAAAGAAAGCTCGCGCAGATCCGGGCGAATAATACTTTTGGCGTAGGCCAGCCGGAGGTTCATGGCCGGCGTAAGACTATAGGTAAGGTTGGCTGAAGGAAAGATGTTCCAGTTAGGCTCGCGGTTGCGCATTTCGGAGAAATCATATTTATCAATATCTCCGCCGCCCCGCGTTTGGTTAATCCAGCGCTCCAGGGAATCCAGCCCTGCATTTACCTTGTTCAGGTTATAGTATTCTGCCCGCACGCCCCACACCAGGCGCAGCTTATCGCCTATTTTATCATCCATCATACCATATACTGCGTGCAGGGTAGCGGTACGGTGAAAATCATCGTTAAACTGGCTGTAAATAAAGCCAACATCATTAGCCGGCGTAAAGGCCTGCGCCAGCGGCTGCGGATAGCCGTTATGGTTATCAAAGGTAGTGCCGGTATTGATCACGTAAAACAACCGGTCTTTGCTCCAGCCGCTATAACCGGCTTTAAAAGTATTGCTCACTGCTGCGCGGCCTGCGTTGAACTGAAAAGGCACTGCAACAGATGCGTCCCATGTGTAATTATTCTCCATGGCGCGGCTCCACCAGCGCAAGGCGCCGGTGCTGATGCCATTGCTGTTGGCCGCCAGTATGCTGTATTCATTTAACGCACCGGAATCGCTTTTCACATACTCTGTAGTAACCTGGTGGTTATCCGGCTTCTGGCGGTCCAGGCGCAAATAGCTGCCGGTCCACCTGAGCTTAATTCCCCTGTTGCCTATGGTATGCTCGCCCTTCAGCTGGTTTTGCCACAGGCTGGTTTGGGAAGTAAGATCATAATAACCCAGCGCATATCCTCTTGTAACATTGGCGCCCGAACCTATAATCAGCTGCTGATCCAGCGTACGCAGGTACAGGCTTTGAAAGCCGATACGGCTGCGCTCATTCCGGTAGCCCAATCCCAGCAGCCCTCCCAGGTTGGTAGTAAAGCTATAACGTTTACCAGTAAACGCCGCAAAATCATTTTCCCGGCTTAAAAACCCGTCCCGGCTCATTCTTACATCCTGTGTTGCCAGTGTATTGCGGTAACCAGCTGAAGCTACCAGGCCAAATTGATCGTTATGCTTGCCAGGCATTACCCTGCCCACTGATACCTGGTAGTTTTGTGAAGGCTGCGCCTTAAACTGGTATAAACCCCAGTTATTGCTGAAAGCACTTGCTTCCTTACCTGCCTCCAGGAATTTTGTGTGTATGTCATTTTCACTTTTCCAGTCCAGGCGGCCCAACAATTTCCGGTGGTCGGCTACCTGTCCGAAATATTCCTTCCCTTCCAGCTTCAGGGATAAAAAATCCTTACCGGTGGTTTTATCATTCATGCTGCCGCCAACGCTTATATTCAGAAAATTATCAGCAGGTATATCCAGGGTGTTCACCTCTACCAGGCCACCGCCAAATTCCGCGCTGCGGTCGGGGGTAATGGTTTTTACCACTGTTACATTTTCAACAATGTTGGAAGGGATCACATCAAAGCTGAAGTTTTTGCGGTTCAGCTCTGTGCTGGGCATAATCTGTCCGTTCAGCACTGCCTGGTTATAGCGTTCGCTTAAACCTCTCACTACTACGTATTTATTGTCCATGGTAGAAAGGCCGCTTACACGTTTCAGCACTTCACCAATATTTTTATCCGGTGTACGGCTTATCTGTTCTGCGCTGATGCCGTCTGTAATAGCGGCATTATTTTTTTGCAGCGCATACAGGCCCTCTACAGAGGCGCGTTTGTAACTGGCCGTTACAGTTACTGCTTTCAGCTGGGCGCTGTTGCTTTTCAATGATATGTTCAGCGGTGTTACGCCTTTTTCCGTTACCACTACTTCTGTTACCTTCCGTGTTTCATACGATACATAGCTGAATGTAAGCGTATATGTTCCCGGTTCCAGCTGCAGCTCATAGGTGCCGTCTACATTTGTTACAGCACCCTGTCCGCCTGCTACCTGTATAGTTACACCGGGCAGCGGTTCGTTTTTATTATCTACCACCTTTCCTGTAACGCGGCCCTTGTCCTGGCCTGCTATCTTTTCCTGTTTGCCCTTGCGCAGGGCAATGGTACGGCTGGTGTAAGCAATATCAATGGGAGCATACACGTCCAGGTAATGCAGCACATCTGCCAGCGGCTGGTCCTGGAATTTTACTGCGGGCAAGCTACACTGACCCAGGTACTCCGGGTCATAAATAAATGTATAGGTTGTTTGCTGCGCCAAAATCTTTACCACGGCTGCTGCCGTTGTTTTTTGCATGTTAATGTGTACCCTGTCTGTTAACCCCTTGTACGATTGCATGGCCATCCCCTGTAAGTAGCCGGTGCATAAGAAACATAACAGGGAAACCGCCCATTTTTGCATGGTACCCCTGTCAAAAAATCTGTTTGTAGATTTTTGCATACTTTTGGTTTGCT
This sequence comes from Chitinophaga sp., assembly GCF_035761305.1. GTDB lineage: Bacteria > Bacteroidota > Bacteroidia > Chitinophagales > Chitinophagaceae > Chitinophaga. The sequence goes on from NZ_DASTRI010000116.1 coordinate 12,352, forward strand.
TTTAGTTAAAAATGAATACCTGACCGGGAAGATCTCCGGTTGAGAAGGCGCTGTTTTTACAGGGCCTTTTTTACTATCGTTAATGGTTATGCTTTTCTGCTGATCTACTTACTACTTACTATATAATAGGTACTGCTGTCGCCTGACTGCTCATAGGTAAACCCGTACACAAACTGCAATGTGGTTAATACCTGCTCAAAGGTTTGACCGGCGGTAAACGAACCGGACACCTTCCGGTTCCCCAGCCGGGTATCTTTCAGTACAATACGGAGCCCATAGCGGCTTTGCAGCTTGGCAAATGCGTTTTCCAGCGTGGTATTGTCAAATATTAGTTTCCCGTTTTTCCAATCCATGGTTTCCGCCAGGTTAAAGCGGGTGGCAGGTGCAGGCAGCGCACCTTTTTTGTAGAACAGCACCTGGCCCGGCTGCAGCACATATGAGAAGGCGGTGGTGCTTACCGATACTTTACCGGATAGCAGGCTTACGGCGATGCTGCTGTCGGCATGATTGGCGGTAGCAATGTTAAAGGAGGTGCCCAGCGCCGTAGTCACCAGCTCATCTACATGCACACGGAAAGGTTTGCCTGCTGCTTTGGCCACTTCAAAATAAGCTTCGCCGTTTAACCACAGCTCGCGCGATGTATCGTTATAGTTGCCGGCATATGCAATGGAGGCGTGCGCGTTGAGCCATACCTGTGAGCCGTCCGGCATAGATACCAGGCGTATGTTACGGCTGTTATTGTAAATGGTATCTGTCTGCAGCGCCAGCACCTGCGGCGTTGCGGGTTGCTGCAATTGCCAGCGCCATATACCTGCGGCGGCAATTAACAGCAGCACGGCGGCGGCTACACTATACCATCTGCGGTATAATGGTTTTACGCGCGCCGGTGCAGCGGGTGGTATAGGGATAACAGGGGCCGGGACCGATTGCTCCCAGGTTTCCAGCAGGTATGCATCCATTTCCGGGGTAGCCTCCTGTAAGAGGTAGGCTTCTACTGCTGCGGCTTCTTCGGCCGTGCAATGCCCTTTAAAATATTTCTCCAGTAATGGTTTATCTATGTGCATACAAAAAGAGTACGCTCGCCGGTTAAAGAAATACCAATGCCTGAAGTGGAGTTTACAATTTGTTAATATTAGCTGGAGATGTGCCGGCGCATTACATCGTCAGGTCCTAAAGTTCCAATTCCCGTTTACACGAATACGCAAGCACCACAGTGCAGCTGTTATGGTCCTAAAGTTCCAATTCCCATTTACACGAATACGCAGGCACCACAGTACAGCTGTTATGGTCCTAAAGTTCCAATTCCGGCCTGCACCCGCCTGTTTGGATCACTATGGGGCATTATCAAGCGTACAGGGCTGCGGGTTAGTAATTGCACGCTGCATGTCGTGTCACGCCGGGCAAAGGGCCGTCATTTGGAACTTTAGGGCCATGTGCAATTGGAACAGCAATGTGACGACTGATAATGGGTGACTGATAATGAGATATAATAAATGGTGATATAGTAATTTGATAATGTGATAATGCGGCAATGTGGATGCAGTAATGCAGTAATTGTAATGCGGTAATGCGGCAATGGCAATGCAGTAATGGTATGCAGCGATATGGTGATGTCATAATGAGGTGATGCCGCAACCTGATTGTAATGTTTCACCAACCGTGCCTGCGCCGCATGAATCACACTGCCATGCCGGGCACATTTCGTCTGCAGGTTCAAATGACGGCCCTTTGCCCGGCGTGATGCGCTTGATAAAGCCACATATCTTACCGCTGCCGATACGTTATACCAACGTTTAATAGTGAACAAAACAGGCGGGTGCAGGCCGGAATTGAACCTGCAAGGAAAAAAACCAAAAAGAAAGTGTACAAAACCAGCTAACAAAAGCGGAATTGAACCTACAAAACAAGCTAATACAGGCCCAATTGAACCTGCAAGAAAAAAAACCAAAAAGAAAGTATACAAAACCAGCCAACAAAGCCGGAATTGAACCTGCAAAACAAGCTAATACAGGCCCAATTGAACCTGCAAACAAAGCCCTGAATAAAACAGCCGCGGCAAAACAAAAA
>NZ_DASTRI010000117.1:0-9582 GCF_035761305.1 Chitinophaga sp.
AGGGGTGCCTACGGAGCTGATCCACGACGTAAAAAAGCAGATGTACGACATGGTGAAGAAGCTCATTACAGAAGGCCAGAAAAAAGGCGCGTTTTTAGGGGATGTTGATACCATGATGATGGTGAATACCCTGGTAGGTACCAGCAACCACGTCATCATATCCCAGAATTTCCTGCGGAAAATCTGGAACCAGGAAACAATATCGGAAGAGAAATTCCGTCAACAGCTTAAAGAAAAAGTAAGCAACCATTTGAAAAAAATATTTAAAGTCGTATTAACAAATGAACGCTAGGAGCATATTCAGATCGCCATGGATGTTTGTGCTGGGATTGTTACTGGCCTTTAACATACCAGGCCGGGCGCAGGAAGGAAAAGTATTAACACTCAGGGACGCTATTGATCTGGGCATTAAAAACAGCAAGCAGTTAAAGTTAAATCAAACCAAAATAACTTCCGCGCTCAACGCCGTTAAAGACGCCAATGCGCGGCAGCTGCCGGAAGCAAGCATATCCGGCTCTTACATGCGGCTTAACCAGCCCAATATTGACCTGAAGCTGAAAGGCGACAGCACCAATAACAACGGCGGCAGCAGCAGCTCCACGCCCGATGTGAGCCAGGTGGCCTACGGCATGGCCTCTATATCTGTACCTATCTTTTCAGGGTTTAAGATACAGGCCGCCAAAGAATCAGCCCGTTACCTGGCCCAGGCCGCCAGGCTGGATGCCGACAGGGACCGCGAAGAAGTGATACAGAATACCATTGCTGCCTACAGCAACTTATATAAAGCTACCGTAGCAGTAAACCTGGTAAAAGAAAACCTGAAGCAGCAGGAACAGCGCACCGCCGACTTTGCCAATATGGAAAAGAACGGCATCCTGGCCCGCAACGACCTGTTAAAGGCACAGCTGCAGCAGTCAAATATAGAAGTAGCGCTAACACAGGCAGAAAGTGATTTAAAGCTGGCCCGCATTAATATGAACATTATGCTGGGCTTACCCGAAGATACTAACATGGACCTGGACACAACCTTTTTGGCACAGGCGGGCGGCGAGGAAAAAGCAATAACAGAATGGGAACAAGTCGCACAGCAAAAACGTAAGGACGCCGCCTCCCTGCAGGCCCATGAAAAAGCCGCTTATGCAGGCATAAAATCTGCCAAAGGAGATTATTACCCCTCCCTGGCGCTTACCGGTGGTTACGTAGCCGCTTACATCCCCAATGTAGTAACGGTTACCAATGCCCTGAACGTAGGCGTGGGGTTGAAGTACAACCTGGGTTCCTTATGGAAAACAGGCTCTAAGGTAGATGACGCCAAAAACCAGCTGGCCGCCGTACAAATCAATGAAGCAATGCTAAGCGATAAGATACATTTGGAGATAAACCAGGCTTATGAGAATTACATTGTAAGCAAAAGAAAGATCGGGATGTACGAAAAAGCGATAGAGCAGGCAGCCGAAAACTACCGTATTACAAAAAACAAGCACGCCAACAGCCTGGCTACCACTACCGACCTTCTGGAAGCAGACGTTGCCGAGCTGCAGGCGCACCTGAACTACACCTCAGCCCGCGCAGATGCGGTAGTAGCCTACAATAAGCTGTTACAAACCGCCGGTGTACTGGAAGAGAACAAATGAGTGAAAACAAAAAGTAATTAAACAACCAACAATTTCAATTAAAGGTCTTTATGGAAACACAAGTAAATGAAGTAAGATCTGCCAGCAATAAAACAGGGAACGCTGCACCTCAGGACAACCAACCACCCAAGAAGAAAACGAATGTGCGTTTCATGGTTATTCTTGCAATACTGGTGATCGGCGGTAGCATCTTTGGCATCAGTAAATATGTGTATGCGCTGCATCACGAAGAAACAGACAATGCGCAAATAGAAGCCAACCTGAGCCCTGTAATACCCCGTGTAAGCGGCTACGTGAAATCCGTTCGCGTAAAGGATAACCAGCAGGTACAAAAAGGCGATACCCTTATTGTGCTGGACGACCGCGACCTGCAGATAAAGCTGGAGCAGGCAGAAGCCGCCCTGGCAGCCGCAAAGGCGAATGTAGGCGTAGCGCAGGCAAATACAGAAGCATCACAGGCAAACATTGTTACATCACGTGCCAATGTAGCCACCGTGGATGCGCAGATTGAAGCCGCCAAAGTAAATGTATGGCGCGCCACCCAGGATTATGAGCGTTACGCCAACCTGATAAAAGATCATTCCATTACCCAGCAGCAATATGAACAGGCCCTGGCCGCCAAGCAAACCGCTGAAAGGCAGCTGCAGGTGCTGCAGGAGCAAAAGGCATATGCCGCACAGCAAACAAAAGGCGTGGCCTCACAAAGTAATGCCACCGCCCGCCAGATAGCCGCCGCGGAAGCCGCCATTAAGGAAAAGGAGGCAGAGGTGGATAATGCAAAGCTGAACCTTTCCTACACCGTAATTACTGCGCCGGAAGCAGGCAATATATCCAAGGTATACGTACAGCCCGGGCAATACCTGCAGGCTGGCCAGTCGCTGTTCAGCATTGTACTGGATAACTCTGTATGGGTAGTAGCCAACTTTAAGGAAACCCAGCTGGATAAAATGAAGGTAGGACAGAAGGTGAAAGTGCATGTGGACGCGTTCCCGGAAAAAGACCTGGATGCGCATGTGGCCTCATTCTCACCCGCTACCGGCGCCCGTTTTGCGCTGCTGCCCCCGGATAACGCCACCGGCAACTTCGTAAAAGTAGTACAGCGTTTACCCGTAAGGATCGAGTTCGATAACCCGAACGATCCGGTGGTAAAACAGCTGCGTGCAGGTTTGAATGTGGATGTGGACGTACATCTTGACTAACCATTATTATTGAAATTTTTATGCAACAGGCATCATTGGTAGAATACGGCGCCCGCCGGGTGATTATCACCATAACGGCTATATTCTGCGCGCTGCTCGAAATAGTGGACACCACTATTGTAAACGTGGCCCTGAATGATATGCGCGGTAACCTGGGCGCTACCATGAGTGAGGTTGGTTGGGTAGTAACAGCATACGCCATCGGTAACGTAATTATCATACCCATGACCAGCTGGCTGGCGCAGCAATTTGGCCGCCGCAACTACTTTGCAGTATCTATTGTAATGTTTACAGCGGCCTCCTTCCTGTGCGGTAATGCTACCTCCCTGTGGGAGCTGGTGATCTTCCGCTTTATTCAGGGGGTAGGCGGCGGCGCCCTGCTGGTAACCTCACAAACCATTATTACAGAAAGCTACCCGCCTGAAAAACGTGGTATGGCGCAGGCCATCTACGGTTTAGGCGTGATCATTGGCCCTACGCTGGGCCCCCCGCTGGGTGGTTATATCATTGACCACTCTACATGGCCGAATATCTTTTACATCAATATACCAATAGGAATTATAGCCACCTTGTTAACACTGCAGTTTGTGCGCAGTCCCAAATTTGCAGAGAAGAAAGCAGCGAATGAAATTGATTGGTGGGGCATTGGTTTCCTGGCCGTTGCAGTAGGCTCTTTGCAATATGTGCTGGAGCGCGGGCAGGAAGACGACTGGTTTAATAACACAGCCATCGCGGTTTTAGCGGTGATGGCGATACTGGGCTTTTTCTTTTTCATATGGAGGGAATTGGTGTATAAGAATCCAATAGTAGAGCTGCGTGTGTTAAAGAACGGGAATTTACGGATCGGAACAATTTTGTCGTTTGTCATGGGATTTGGTTTATACGGGTCCACCTTTGTTATTCCGTTGTACACACAAGGTATAATGGGGTGGACCGCCACGCAGTCTGGTTTGCTGATGCTGCCCTCTGCGTTGATGACAGCCTTCATGATGCCGCTGATCGGTAAAATGCTGGAAAAAGGTATTCCGCAGCCCTACCTCATAGCCATCGGCATGATATCGTTTTTCTTTTACAGCTTTTGGGGGTATAAGATCATTACGCCCGATACCGGCCAGTCGGCCTTTTTCTGGATGCTGATTGTGCGTGGCGTGGGCCTGGGCTTCCTGTTCATACCCATTACAGCCATGTCGCTGTCGTCCCTGAAGGGTGTGCAGATAGGCCAGGGCGCCGCCTTTACAGGCATGATGCGGCAGCTCGGCGGTTCATTCGGTATTGCGTTGATCTCCACTTTTGTATCGCGCCGTAACCAGCTGCACCGGATGGACCTGGTAAGCAAGCTCGATACCAACAGCCCGGAGGTAATGAACCGGGTGCACTCCATGCAGGCCAGTTTTATGCACAAGGGAATGGATGCATCCACTGCGCTCAAAAGCGCGTATCAATCATTGGAATATAGCATTTTGAAGCAGCAGACCGTGTTGTCGTACATGGATGTATTCCTGTACCTGGGAATATTGTTCCTGATATTTGTGCCGGTAGTACTGCTGATAAAGTCCAATAAAAAGGGAGGAAAATTAGACCCGTCTGCCATGCACTAAGGCAGCGCGTTAAAAGATATAAAAGATATGTTACTAACAGTGTAACAGTTGTAGGTTTAGGTAAAAAGCCGGAATATTCTTATTCCGGTTTTGTTTTTTAAACCCGCACCTAACCGTTATCCGCCCAGTCCTCCCAGCATGCTGAAGGTGATCACCCCCAGCACAACCAGCGTAATTGCAATATACAGATAGTCTTTTTCAATAATAAACGCCAGTACCGAAAACAGGATGCGGGCAATAGGCGTGGCAATCAGCAGCACCACGCCCAGCTGGATAATTTCTTTTCCATGGCCCTGCAATGCCCCGCGCACAATCGCCGGCAGGTTGTCAAAGCGGTTATTAGGCCCCGCAAAAGCCCGGTATTCCGGTACTTCATGCCCGTGCCGTATAATGTAAATAATGCCGCCGGCCAGCACCACCAGGCTTGAAATAATAACGCCGTAGCGGAGCAGGCCGCCCAGCAATACTTCCACATCTTTATCTTCCCAGTACTTTCTTGAAAGCAGTCGCCTCATGTGTTATAGTTTTCCGGTAATGCCGTTATAGATCATTTGTAATGCCAGCAGTGTTATTACCACGCCGAAAATAATGCGGAGCCATTTGGTTTTGGCATGGGCAAGTATTTTGGTGCCGCCCAATGCCCCGGCCAGTACGCCCAGCACCACCGGCAGGCAAAGCCCGGGATCAATATAGCCGCGCTGCAGGTACACTACGGCGCTGGCTGCTGCTGTTACGCCTATCATGAAATTGCTGGTGGTGGTAGATACTTTGAAAGGCACGCGCATCATGTTATCCATGGCCAGCACCTTTAATGCGCCGGAGCCAATACCCAGCAGGCCGGATAATACGCCGGCCACCGTCATCATCAGGTAGCCGCCGGGCACATGCCGTACCTTATAATTTACATGGCCGTCGGAAGTAGGGTAGTTGCCATTCAGGCGCAGCTGCTGCGCCAGCTGGCTGTGATTACCGGTTTCCAGGTTACTGTGCTTGGGCCGGAACGAAAGGAACCCGGAAATGATCAGCACCACGCCAAATATAATGGCCACTGCATTTGTAGGCATATACACGGCCAGCAAGGCGCCGGCTACTGCGCCGGTAGTGGTGGCAATTTCCAGGAACATACCCAGGCGTATATTGGTGATCCCTTCTTTTACATAAGCAGAAGCGGAGCCGGAGGAGGTTGCAATGGCCGCAATAAGGGCGGTACCGATGGCATAACGGATGTCGGTATGGAATCCGAGTGTGAGCAGTGGAATAATTACTACGCCGCCCCCGAGGCCTGTAAGGGACCCCAGCAATCCTGCCAGGAAAGCCCCGCCCAGTAGCACGAGCGTAAAAGTTAAAATGGTCATGGTTGGTGTTGGTCCTTGTTGGTGCACAAAGGTCAGTAAATGCGCCGAGAATGCAAAGCTGTCTTGTATTCCGATGGACTAAATGCAGATGTAAAATGTAAAACAGATGAATGTAAAATATAAAAGTGGAACGCGGCAAACGTAAGCTGTACCTGGGTTCGCGTTATTCTACTTTTACATTTGAAATTTTACATTTATGATTTTACATTCTTTGGGGCTCAACTCCTTCTGCTCGACTCCCGCACAATCAATATCGGCTTCAGCACTATCTTTTCTGCCGGCCTGCCGGCGGCTTGTTTATCCTGTATGGTTTTCAGGAACAGCCGTGCTGCTTCCTGTCCCATTTTTACCGTTTGCTGGTCTACGGTAGAAAGGCCGGGATGCACCAGCGCTCCGAATGCCTCATTCGCAAAGCCTATTACACCGGCTTCCCGGGGTATTTTTATGTTATAAGCCTGCAGCTGTTGTATTACGCCCATGGCGGTATAATCCTCCAGCGCAAAAACGGCATCAAACGCAATGCCCTGTTCCCGCAGCTGCTTTATACAGGAGCGGCCGTATTCAATGGAAAACTGTCCCTGCAGTATCAACTCTTCCCGTACCGGTATCTGGTAACGGTGCAGGGCGTCTTTGTAGCCGCGCAGGCGTTCCTTGAAAATAGGGATGTCCTGTGCGGCAGTAATGTGTACAATGCGGCGGTAGCCTTGTTGTACCAGGTGTTCTGTAGCCATAAAGCCGCCCTGGTAATCATCAATGGTTACAGAAGGGGTGTCTAATGCAGCCAGGGTACGGTCAAAGAAAATAAGCGGTATGTTGCGCTTTTTGATGTCCTCATAATGCGCATACTGGGTGGTTTCCAGGGTAACGGAAGAAATAATGCCGTCTACCCGCGATTGCAAAAAGGTGTCGATACCTTTTATCTCCTGCTGCACCATTTCATTGCTCTGGTACAGCAGAATGCTGTAGCCGTTCTCGTTCATCACCTTTTCAATACCATGCACTACCGAGCTGAAAAAGCTTACGTGCAGGCTGGGTACAATAACGCCTATAACATGCGTATTGCCCGAGCGCAGGGAGCTGGCCAGCTTGTTCTGCCGGTAGTTAAGTTTTTCCGCTGTCCGGTGCACGGCCGCCCGGGTTGCTTCGCTGATGGCCGGGTTGTTGCGCAGCGCCCGGGCCACCGTAGAAAAGGTGATGTTCAGCTCCCGGGCTATGTCGTGAATAGTCGTTTTCTTCATTTCGTACCACAATTTTAACAATAGGCTTTTGTTTTTTCATAGTTTCTTTTATTTTTATGCCAACGTTGGCATAAATAGTGGTCCGGAGGTTGTTACCTCACGAATCGCTTATAGCTCATTACTTTATTAAAAACTGATACAAACCTTCTCTATGGCAAAAATTGTCACAGGTAGCAAAGAATTTTTCAAAGGCATAGGCGCCATTAAATACGAAGGCCCCTCTACCGACAATCCGCTGGCATACCGCTGGTACGACGAGAATAAAGTTATAGCCGGTAAAACCATGAAGGATCATCTGCGCTTTGCAGTAGCTTACTGGCACTCCTTCTGCGGCACCGGCGCCGATCCTTTCGGCGGGCCTACCCACCTCTTTCCCTGGGATGAGAAAAGCGATCCGGTTGAAAGGGCCAAAGACAAGATGGACGCCGCTTTTGAGTTCATTACCAAACTGGGGATGCCTTATTACTGCTTTCATGATGTAGATGTGGTGGATTATGGCAACAACATTGCCGAAAACGACCAAAGGCTGCAAACCCTGGTGGAATATGCTAAAACAAAGCAGGCCGACAGCGGAGTAAAGCTGCTGTGGGGCACCGCCAACCTGTTCTCTCACCGCCGTTATATGAATGGCGCTGCCACCAATCCTGATTTTCATGTGCTCAGCCATGCTGCCGCGCAGGTAAAAGCCGCGCTGGATGCTACCATTGCCCTGGGCGGTGAAAACTACGTGTTCTGGGGTGGCCGTGAAGGTTATATGAGCCTGCTGAATACAGATGTTAAGCGCGAGCAGGAGCACCTGGCCCGTTTTCTGCAAACCGCCAGGGATTATGCCCGTAAGCAGGGCTTCAAAGGCACCTTCTTTATAGAGCCCAAACCTTGTGAGCCCACCAAACATCAATATGATTACGACGCAGCAACCGTGATCGGTTTCCTGCGCCAGTACGATCTGCTGAACGACTTTAAGCTGAACCTGGAGGTGAACCACGCCACCCTGGCCGGCCACACTTTCCAGCATGAGCTGCAGATTGCCGCCGATGCAGGCTTGCTGGGCTCTATAGACGCAAACCGCGGCGACCAGCAGAATGGATGGGACACCGACCAGTTTCCCACTGATATTAATGAAGTAACAGAATATATGCTTATTATCCTGGAAGCCGGCGGCTTTAAGGGCGGCGGCATTAACTTTGACGCCAAAATACGCCGTAACTCCACTGATCCGGCAGACCTGTTCTATGCGCACATTGGCGGCATTGACACTTTTGCCCGTGCGCTGGTGGTAGCCGATAATGTGCTGCAAAAGTCGGAGTACCGCAAGATCCGCCAGGACCGTTACGCTTCCTACGACAGCGGCAAAGGCAAGGATTTTGAAGCCGGCAAGCTGTCACTGGAAGACCTGCGGGCCTATGCCATAGAAAAAGGCGAGCCGGCAGCCATCAGCGGCAGGCAGGAATACCTGGAGAACCTCATAAACCGGTATATTTAACCGTAACACAACTAAAAAACACATGGTCCGGTAAGAAAATATTTACCGGACCAATTTTTTTGCTTTCTTTGTAGTAGCCTGCCGGCGTTGTTCATTCTCCGTAGCACCATACCCTATACGTGAATAGAACTGCGGCCGCCGGTGTAAGTGTCTGAATGCCAGCATGGATTTGCGGAGATAGATCATCAGCCTCATTAGTTCAATAACCAGCTTATAACGGTACGGCCAAAATTTTTTTATTAAAAAATCTGGCTGTATTTTGAAATAATTCGAAGTAATCTCTTTCAAAGTAGACCATTTAACTATCAAAGGTGTCCTCACTGTGCATTTATCTAATACGGTGCAACGGCCGTTATTACCGGCAAATAGGTAAGGCGGGCTATTGCGTATATAGTGTAATAGATAAATGGTGTTACCGCACGTTTATGAAACCATACGACCATCAATCCCTGCGTCTGTCTTATAAATTCTTCTTTTTTTCCATTTTCCTGGTGGGTTCATTATCAACTGGCTTAAAAGCGCAACAATATCAGCCGGTTGGTAAGCGTATTACTTTTGCAGGTAAAAACGTACGGTTGGCGGATTTCTTTAACGTAGTGTGGGACCAAACCCGCATGCAGGCCTTCTATAACGACGAACAGCTGAGCAGTAACGAAAGAATTACCGTAAACTTTAAACGGGAGCCTCTGGATAATGTGCTGGCCTTCCTGCTGCGGAAGAAAAAGCTTACCTGGTATTACCGGGAGGAAACTTTTGTAATACTGCCCAAAAAGCCGGGCGATCCTGACCTGGGTGAAATGCCCGACGAAGCGCATATTGATGTACCCGGCCAGGTAACAGATAAAAATGGCGCTCCGTTGCAGAACGCCTCTGTGATTGTAAAGGGCAGCCGTAAAGGCGCTTATACCAACGAAACGGGAAAATTCCTCATTAACCACATCCGCAAAAAAACAGTGCTGGCCATCAGCTGTATCGGGTATTCCCCTAAAACCATACAGGTATTTGATGATGATACTTTAAAAGTACAGCTTTCCCCCGCCGTTACCGGCCTGGATGAAGTATTGATAATTGCCTA
>NZ_DASTRI010000118.1:0-18807 GCF_035761305.1 Chitinophaga sp.
TCCATTTGGAAGCGCCGTGCAGCTGAAAATACAGCGTCACAAAAGCAGCAGTAAGCACCAGGAACAACAGCATTACCTTGCGGCGGCTTTTCCAGAGCTGGCTTATTAAGCCGGTGGCAAAATCGCCCAGGGTAAGCCCCGTGTAGCAAAACGCAATGGCGTCGCCGGGGCTGATAGCGTCCTGCACATGCATTTCCACCGCAAATTTATTGGAAAAAGCCACCAGTATACCCACCACAAACCAGGTAGGAGTGCCCAGCAGCAGGCATTTCAGGTATTTCAGGAAACGTTGTTTGTTGGTAAACAGCTGCAGAAAATTACCACGGCTGGCATTGCTTGTTTTAATAGCATTGAACAGGTGCGACTCCATTACGCTGATGCGCAGCACCAGCAAGGCTACGCCTAACCCGCCGCCAATAAAATAACAGATACGCCAGTCCTGCACTATTTTGGCCACAAAATTGGCCACCACTGCACCAAATACGCCAATGGTAGCAACAATCATGGTACCATAGCCGCGTTTTTCCTTGGGCAGTATTTCAGAAACCAGGGTAATACCGGCGCCCAGCTCACCTGCCAGCCCCAGGCCGGCTATAAAGCGCCATAATAAATAAGCACCGGTGCTATGCACAAACCCGTTGGCAATATTGGCAATGGAATACAGCAGTATGGAGCCGAACAACACGCTCAGGCGGCCTTTTTTATCCCCCACAATTCCCCAGAAAATGCCTCCTATAAGCAGCCCCGCCATTTGTATATTAATCAGCAGCAAGCCAATACCCGTATCTATTTCCGTTTGCGGCACGCCCAGCTCTTTCAGGCTGGGTACGCGCACAATGGTAAAAAGCAACAGGTCATAAATATCTACGAAATAGCCCAGTGAAGCCACTATAACGGCTATATTAAAAATAGACGTGGAACGGTTATTTGCATTCATACGGTTAGTAAATAAATAGATGGTTTTTTAGGAAACAGTGGAATCTGTTGGTGTTTTGCTATCCTCGTGGTGGATGTGTTCTGTATGTTTGGTTTTCCCGAAAAACATTTTGATGAGCACCGGCAGGGTGGTGATCAGTATCAGTATAAGCACTATCAGCTCCAGGTGCTCTTTCAGGCCCGGGAACATTTTATCCAGGTAATGCCCTGCGAGCATCATGGAAAACACCCAGGCAAAAGAGCCCAGTATGTTGTAGAGCATGAACTTTTTACTTTCCATTTGTACAATGCCTGCTACAATGGGCGCAAAGGTGCGCACAATAGGTAAAAAGCGCGCCAGGAAAACAGCGCCGCCGCCGTGCTTATCGTAAAATTCCTTTGCCTGGTATAAATATTTTTTCTTGAACAGCAGCGTATCTCTCCGCGCAAACAGCAGCGGCCCGGATTTACGGCCAAACCAAAAGCCAATCATGTTGCCCAGCACACCGGCAATAGCTATCATCAGCATTATTACCACAAAAGGCACATTAAAAAAGCTTTCGCTCAGCTTTTCTCCATAAATACCCGCAACAAACAACAGGGAATCTCCCGGCAGGAAAAATCCCACAAACAATCCCGTTTCTGCAAAAATGATCAGCAACAACAGGTAAATACCACCGTGGTCAATGATCCATTGCGGATTAATGAGATGCTTAAAAAGCTCTGTAATCTGGTCCATGCTACTTTATATGAGATAATTCCAAAATGCTGAATTGCCAAAATAGCAATTTTCCTGTAATTGAATTGTTATACTTCCTGCACAGCCTGCGGCTGCTTTTCAAGGGCGCCCTCCCATTTAGATACCACGGCAGTGGCCATGGCGTTACCTATTACATTGGTGGCGGAGCGGCCCATATCCAGTAAATGGTCTACCCCCAGCAGCAGCAGCAACCCTGCTTCCGGAATGTGAAACATGGATAAGGTACCCGCTATTACTACCAGTGAGGCCCGGGGCACGCCTGCTATACCCTTGCTGGTGATCATAAGCACCAGCAGCATGGATATTTGCTGCTCCAGGCCCAGGTGCATGTTATAGGCCTGTGCAATGAACATGCTGGCAAAGGTCATATACATCATAGAGCCATCCAGGTTAAAGGAATAGCCCAGGGGTAATACAAAGCTTACTATCCGGTTGTCGCAGCCGAATTTTTCCAGTTCCTCCATGGTGCGGGGGTAGGCCGCTTCACTGCTGGCAGTACTGAAAGCCAGCAGAAACGGCGCCTGCAGCCGGCCCAGCAGGGGAAATACAGAACGTCCCAGCACCACAAAACCAGCCAGGGCCAGTACTATCCACAGCAGTATCAGGCCTATATAAAACTGGCCGATGAATAAACCGTAGGTTAGCAAAATTCCCATTCCTTTCTGCGAAATAATTGCAGCCATAGCGCCAAATACGGCAAACGGCGCAAAGTTCATTACATATCCCGTAACCTTCAGCATGACGTGCGCTACCGCATCCAGCAGCTTTACCACCAGCTGCCCTTTTTCGCCAATAGCAGTAATGGCTACCCCAAAGAATAACGCAAATACCACAATCTGTAATATCTCGTTGGCAGCCATTGCCTGAATTACGCTTTCCGGAAATACGTGTTGGAAAAAACCGCGCAGGGTCATATCGGCGCCGGAAACACCGCTGCTGGCATGGGTATCGGGCACGGGCAGGTTCAGGGCATGCCCCGGCTGCAGCACATTTACCAGTATTAACCCCAGGAACAGGGAAACAAAGGTGGCGGTAATAAACCATAGCATGGTTTTGCCGCCAATACGGCCTATGGCTTTAATGTCACCCAGTTTGGCCACACCCGTTACCAGCGTGGAAAACACCAGCGGGGCAATGATCATTTTTACCAGTCGCAGGAAAATATCGGTAGGTATAGATAAAATATCCGCTGTTTTCTTAATGGTTGCTTCGTCATTTGCATAGGAGGTAAATATGATATACCCTGTTAAAATTCCCAGTATCATGCCCAGAACAATATACAGGGTAAGGCGGTTTGATTTCTTCATGCCATGCTCATTTATTGCCGCAGTGCGTGTTTAAAATTCCTCAAAAATAAGGTTCTGGGCCAATATTCGGCCATCACCCTGTAAAATAAAACCAGCCTGTTTGGTTTTAGATAGTTATATTTGGCGGTCTTAAATCAACAAACTAAACCATTTAAACATCAACCAACAATACTTCTATCATGAGTAGACTCTTTGTAAAAAAGCCACTGGGTCAATTATTATCTGAAGCATCGGAAACAGAAAAAGGATTGAAGCGAACATTAAGCGCTGGTTCGCTGATTGCATTGGGTATTGGTGCAATTATCGGCGCCGGCCTGTTTGTACGTACCGCTGCTGCTGCAGGTGAGCATGCCGGACCTGCTGTTACCCTTTCCTTTATTGTAGCGGCCATTGGTTGCGCCCTGGCAGGTTTATGCTATGCGGAATTTGCTTCCATGATACCTATTGCCGGTAGCGCCTATACTTATTCCTATGCTACCCTTGGTGAATTTATTGCCTGGATCATTGGTTGGGACCTGGTGCTGGAATATGCACTGGGCGCCGCTACCGTATCTATTGGCTGGTCCCAGTACCTGAATAAGTTATTGTATTCCCTTTTTGGCACCGTTATTCCTTATGAATGGTCGCACTCCCCGTTTGAGGTATCAAGTACAGGCGTGCACGGTATGATTAACCTGCCTGCCATCTTTATCCTGCTCATGCTTTCCTTATTGCTGATCCGCGGCACACAGGAATCTGCAACTGTAAATACCATCATTGTAATTGTAAAAGTTGCCATTGTATTATTGTTTATTGTCCTGGGCTGGCATTTTATAAACCCAGCTAACCATACCCCCTACATGATCCCTGCCGATGCAGGAACCGTTACCCTCAACGACGGTAACATTGTAGATTACTCTCAACCACGAAATCATGGGTTGCTGGGGGTGCTGGCCGGTGCCGGGGTGGTATTCTTTGCCTTCATCGGGTTCGATGCCGTGTCTACCGCGGCGCAGGAAACCAAAGATCCCAAGCGCGCCATGCCCGTAGGCATCCTGGTATCACTGGCCATTTGTACGGTGTTATACATCTTATTCTCGCATGTACTTACCGGCGTAGCACCTTACAAAGACTTCCTGAAATCCGGTAGCGAAGCTTCTGTAGCTTATGCTATTGATACTTACATGCCGGGATATGGCTGGCTGTCAATGTTCATTACCATTGCCATCCTGGCCGGTTTTTCCTCTGTAATACTGGTAATGCTGTTGGGGCAAACCCGTGTGTTCTACTCCATGAGTAACGATGGGCTGGTGCCGCCGGTGTTTTCAAAGCTGCACCCCAAGTACCGCACCCCCTACAAATCGCAAATACTGTTTTTTGTATTCACCGCGCTGTTTGCCGGTTTTATCCCTGACCACATTGTTGGTAATATGACCAGCATTGGTACCCTGTTTGCATTTGTGCTGGTATGTATTGGTGTGCTGGTAATGCGTAAAAGTGATCCGGATGTGCCGCGCCCCTTCAAAACCCCCTGGGTGCCGGTGGTGCCTGTTTTAGGCGCTATTGTGTGCGGGCTTATGATCATGGGCCTGGGTGTGGATAACTGGCTGCGACTGTTCGTTTGGCTGGCCATTGGCTTTTTTATTTACTTTGGCTACAGCGTTAAGCACAGTAAAGCGCGCAAACGGCAGCAATAACATATATGGATTAAATAATTGAAACCGTCCCGCGACAATACCGGGGCGGTTTTCATTTTAGCGGTTTTACATTCCTGTAAAACACTGTATTTTTGCGTTTCGATAATAAACCAACATGGGAAGAATATTTGAAGTAAGAAAGGCCACTATGTTTGCCCGTTGGGACCGGATGGCCAAACAATTTACCAGGATAGGCAAGGAAATAGCGATTGCGGTAAAGCAAGGCGGTCCTGATCCGGATAATAACCCCGCCCTGCGCCGCTGCATTGCCAACGCCAAAGGCGTGAACATGCCCAAAGACCGGGTGGAAGCCGCCATTAAGCGCGCTATGGGTAAAGATAAAACCGACTATGAGGAAGTAGTATATGAGGGGTATGCCCCGCATGGTGTTGCAGTTATGGTGGAAACTGCCACGGACAACCCTACCCGCACCGTGGCCAATGTTCGCATGCACTTTAACAAGGAAGGCGGCAGCCTGGGTACCAGCGGCTCTGTGGGCTTTTTATTTAACCGTATGGGCGTGTTCAAGATCAAGAATGAAGGGCAGAACCTGGAAGAGCTGGAACTGGAGCTGATAGACGCCGGTTTGGAAGAAATCGGGGAAGATAGCGAAGGCAACATCGTTCTGCGTACGCCATTTACGGAATTTGGCAATATGGCCAAGGCCCTGGAAGAAAAGGGTATTACCCCCATCAGTGCAGAGCTGCAGCGTATTCCTACCACCACAACGGAGCTGAATGAAGAGCAAGCGAAAGAAGTACTGCAGCTGATTGACCGCCTGGAGCAGGATGACGATGTACAGCAGGTATTCCATAACCTGCGCTAAACGTATATGCACACACTATAAAACGAGAACCGTTATGCATTCAGCACAACGGTTCTCCAATATGTGTAACGTTTACGATGATCTGTTTACTTATCCATCTGCCAGGCAGGCCTGCGGGTCTGTAACCAGCCGTAGCCCTTTGCCGTGGAAGGTTTCCAGCTTTACGGTATCGTCCAGCTTAAAATGTTTTCTCAGGCGGGTAAGATACACATCCATGGTTCGCCCTGCAAAAAAATCATCACTTCCCCATACGCTCAGCAATATATTTTCCCGTTTCAAACGCCGGTTGGGATTATCACACAGGAACTTCAACAGCTCCGCTTCTTTGGGCGGCAGGTTTACCGTGGCTTTAGTGGGCGCATGATAGATCTTCAGCTCTGTATAGTTGAACTCCAGGGACCCGAGCTGGTAAACTTGCACCTTGCGGCTTTGCAGCAGGCGGCTCCTTTTCAGGAACACGTCTATACGGTACTGCAGCTCCTCAATATTAAACGGCTTTACCATGTAATCATCACCGCCGGCTTCAAAGCCGTTCAGGCGGTCCTGCTCCATGTAGCGGGAGGAGGTGAAGATAATAGGTACATTGGAATCCAGCATACGGATGTCACGCGCCAGGGTAAAACCATCCTTACCGGGCATAATAATATCCATTAAGCAGATGTCAAAGTCACGCTCCTGGAACATCTTCCAGGCTTCGTTACCATCAAGGCAATGTACTACATTGAAACCTTCCTTTTCCAGCTGTCTTTTAATGACTTTGGCAAAAAAATGGTCGTCTTCTACCAGTAGAATTCCTGCTTTCATACAGGTGGATTTTGGATGAATGTCTAAGATATAAGTGCTTCTAGTGTGTCTTTAATAGCAACCACCACAGGGGGCATATAACCTGTTCCAATTTAGCTAATTATTGCTGGATTTCGAAAAAACAAGGAAGGTTTTTTTATGGTCCTTTTTGTTCATTTTATTCATTGGCGGTATAGAACATTATTAATATTTGCTATTGATTAACAGACAAATCAATAGTGGCTGCTTTAATTTTTCATATTAATATAATAGCATGCATCTGCCAGAATTTATATTTATCAATTTGATGCACACACACTTATCCATTAATTAAATTATGCGGCTGGCCTTGTAAGTAGGCCTTTACATTGTTCACCACCGTATGTAACAAACGCCTTCGTGCTTCTATAGATGCCCAGGCTATATGCGGGGTAATAATGCAGTTTTTAGCGGTTACCAGCGGATGGCTGGCAGACGGCGGCTCTACCGACAGCACATCCAGCGCTGCCCCGGCTATACGGCCGCTGTTCAGCGCCGCCGCCAGGTCGTTTTCATTAATCAGCGGCCCACGGCTGGTATTGATCAATATTGCGCCGGGTTGCATGGTATTTAGCAAGGCCGCATTTACAAAACCACGGTTTTGCTCATTTAACGGGCAATGCAGGCTTACCACATCTGCTTTGGCAAAACAGGTGGCCAGGTCGGTAAATACCACACCTTCTATTTTATCCCGCTCCGGGTGGCGATGGCTGGCTATTACCCGCATGCCAAAGGCCAGCGCTATGCGGGCCACCGCCTGCCCTATTTGCCCCAGTCCTACTATACCCAGCACCTTGCCCTGCAGCTCATGCAGTGGCGCTTTCCAATAGCTGAAATCAGCGCTGCGGGCCCAGTCGCCGGCGCGCACGCTTGCCGCATGCAGGCCTACCTGGTTATACAGCTCCAGCATCAGCGCAAAGGTAAGCTGCGCTACTGCCGGCGTACCATAGGCAGGTACATTGGTTACTTTTATATGCCGCGCAGTGGCAGCAGCTATATCTACCACATTATAACCTGTAGCCATTACGCCAATATATTCCAGCCCCGGTAGCTGCGCTATGGCGGCTGCGTTTACAATAGCCTTATTGGTAAGTATAATTGCTGCATCTTTGGCCCGTTCCGGCACCTGGTACGCCGGAGTACGGTCATATATAGTTACATTGCCCAGGGCCTGTAAGGGCCCCCAGTCAAGATCGCCGGGATTGAGGGCATAACCGTCTAAAACAACTATGTTCTTCATTTTTACCTTTTTTGCCGTTCACTCACTGTCGCCGCATTACCTCCTGCACCGGTTTCATGTTGAAATTATGGTTAAATAACACGGGTATGGCATAGCAGTATGGATATATTTTTTAATATTTGTGAACACACTGCTTGCCATCTGCCTAACCTACAACTGTTACAGAAAAACGTCCCGTACGGCCAGGCCGCTACGGGACGTATTATTTTAACTTGGAAAGCTTTACACTACTCTTCCATCATTGCCATTACCACCTTCACCACATCTTCCGTATTGGGTTTGGAAAAATAATCCCCGTCGGACCCATAGGCCGGCCGGTGCGCCTGGGCGCTTAAGGTGCGGGGTGCCACATCCAGCCAGCGGTAACCGCCCTGCAGCTCCATTACCTGCTGGAACATGTAGGCAGTGGTGCCACCCGGCACATCTTCATCAATAAACAAAATGCGGTTGGTCTTTTTCAGTGACTCCACTATGCTGTGGTGAATATCAAAAGGCAATAATGTTTGTACATCAATTATTTCGCAGGAAACGCCCAGCTGTTCCAGCGTATGTGCCGCTTCCTCCACTATACGCAGGGTAGAGCCGTAAGATACCAGCGTAATATCCATACCGGCCTGTATCACCTCCGGTATACCCAGCGGCACGGTAAAGGTGGTAAGGTTATCCGGCAGCCGCTCTTTCAGCCGGTAGCCGTTCAGCGCCTCTACCATTATTGCAGGCTCATTGGCTTTTAGCAGCGTATTATACATGCCGGCTGCCTGCACCATATTACGGGGTACGCAAAGGTGCATGCCGCGCAGGCTGTGCATCATCATGGCCATGGGCGAACCGGAGTGCCAGATCCCTTCCAGCCGGTGGCCGCGGGTGCGCACAATCAACGGGCATACCTGTGTACCGCCGGTGCGGTAGTGCAGGCTGGCTACATCATCGCTCAGCGGCTCCAGGCCATACAGCATATAATCCACATACTGTATTTCGGCAATAGGCCGTAAACCACGCATGGCCATACCTACCGCCTGGCCCATAATAGTCAGCTCCCGTATGCCGGTATCAAAAATGCGGTCTTTTCCGTGCTTCTGCTGCAGGCCTGCAAAACCCTGGTTTACATCCCCTATTTTCCCAACATCTTCCCCAAAGGCAAATACCCGGGGATCTTCGGAGAACAGCTGGTCAAAATACTTATTCAGCACTTCATAGCCATTCACCATGTGCGCATCGGCTGCATAAGTGGCAGGTATTACCGGTACGTTCAGCGCCGAGTTGGCCCCCTCTCCGTACAGCAGCGAATTATAGGTTTGCTTTTCCTGCTGCAGCAGCTGGTTATAGTATTGTTGTAAAGCCTGTAAGGCAGGACTTTGTTTTTTCTTATTATGGAACAGGATGCCGGCAGCTGTTTTCAAAATATCGCGGCGCAGCGGCTCACGGTTTGCCTTCAGCTCACGTATGGCCTGGCTTGCGCGGTCGGCCTCCGGCCCTCCCTCTGCCACCACTGCGTTACCATATCCTATAAGGGTTTGCACCTGCTGTTTAATGGGCGTAATATATTTTTCCCAGGCGCTTTTGCGGCCTTCCTGGGCCACTACTTTGGCGCGGGCCTCTATTTCCTGCAGGGTGCCTTCATCTGCCAGCGCATTTTCCAGTATCCACTGCCGCATTTTATGGTTGCAGTCAAAATCACGTTCCCAGGCCAGGCGGTCCTTGCTTTTATAGCGTTCATGCGATCCGCTCGTGGAGTGGCCCTGCGGCTGCGTCATTTCCTCTACATGGAATAATGCAGGTATATGGGTTTCCCTTATTTTACGCAGGCCATTCTCAAACACTTCGCACATACCGGCATAGTCCCACCCTTTTACATTATATATGTCAAAGCCGTTGGTGCCCTCCGTTTTCCGGAAACCTTCCATAACAGTGCTGATAGAGCCTTTGGTGGTCTGATATTTACGCGGTACGGATATACCATAGCCATCGTCCCACACAAATACGGCCAGCGGCACCTGCAAAACACCTGCTGCATTCATGGTTTCCCAGAAATGCCCTTCCGACGTAGCAGCGTCACCGATAGTGGCAAAGCAGATCTCGTTCCCGTTAGCTGACAGGTGTTTGAATTCTTTCAGCACTTCCACTTCCCGGAACAATTTAGAGGCAAAGGCCAACCCCAGGGAGCGCGGCATTTGCGCAGCAGTGGGGGCCATATCGGCCGCGGTGTTCTTTATCTTGGTAAGATCACACCATTGCCCGGCTGGTGTAATATTAGGCGTGGCAAAATGGGAATTCATTTGACGGCCGGCCGAGAAAGGCTCATGGGCCGGATCCGGATCGGCATACAATTGAGAAAAGAATTGCTCTATGGTAGCAATACCGCTGGCAAAAGCAAAAGTCTGGTCGCGATAGTAGCCGGAACGAAAATCGCCCGGCAGGAAATATTTCGCCATGGCTATCTGTGCTACTTCCTTGCCATCTCCGAAAATCCCGAATTTGGCCTTACCCGTCAGCACCTCCTTGCGTGCCAGCAAGCTAACTTCCCTGCTTTCGCAAGCCAACCGGTAGTCGTTTAGTACCTCCTTGCGGAACTCTTCAAAAGATAACCGGCTGTCCATGTTCATAGTCAGTTCATTATTTTCTATCATGCCTGTTGGTTAAAGTGCAAAAGTAAGGTTAATTTGTACAGATGAAAAATACTTGCTAACACGCTGAAAATGCCGTTCTTAAATTAAAATGATTTTTTTAAGAAGATTTTAATAATTTGTCGGACGTGATACGAAATTTGGCTGTAAATTTGTTGTATAAGCAGGCAGTATTAGTTTTTAACCAAACCGTTTAAAACCAAACTATACATGATGAAAAAGTTTATCTTATCCCTATTTGCGAGCATGCTGTTAACTACAGCGCTGTGGGCCCAGACTCAAAATGGTTCTGGAACGGGTGCTACCGCTGACGCAAAGGTGAAATTTGCAAAGGAATCAATTGATTTTGGTAAAACCCAACTCAACAAACCCGTAACTGTTGATTTTGAATTTACTAATATCTCCAAAGAACCGGTTTTAGTAGAAGCTGCCCGCGCATCCTGCGGTTGTACTACTCCTAACTGGACAAAAGAGCCTGTTTTACCCGGTAAAAAAGGTAAGGTAACCGCTACTTACAGCGCTAATGGTGTTGGCCAGCAGAGCAAAACCATTTGGGTTAAATTCAAAGGTGTTGACCAGGACAAGGAACTGCACCTGACCGGCACCGTAGAACAATAATCTTTAAATGTTGAGATAGGCCCTGAAGGCCTTACATTTAATAAAGGAAGCCTTACAGTTTTAAAAGCTGTAAGGTTTTTTTTTTGCAGCCTTCATTCCCATGTTTTCTACACTGCCGGATAGCGCGCATTATACATCTGTTATCGGCATATCCTTACATTCCCCTACCTTTGCAATCGCCAAATCAATCAAAACAATGCCTGAAATCAGCCAGAGGGGTCAGCACATGCCACCCTCCCCCATCAGAAAATTGGTGCCCTACGCAGAAGCTGCTAAAAAGAAGGGCATTAAGGTGTACCACCTGAACATAGGCCAGCCGGATATTGAAACACCCCAACCGATGCTGGATGCGGTACGCCATTCCGAGCTTAAAATACTGGAATACAGCCACAGCGCCGGTAATGAAAGCTACCGCCGCAAGCTGGTTCACTATTATGAGCGATTTAATATACAGGTGAATTATCAGCAGATTATTGTTACCACCGGGGGCTCAGAAGCCATCCTGTTTGGCTTTATGGCCTGCCTGGATGCAGGTGACGAAGTAATTGTGCCGGAGCCTTTTTATGCCAACTATAATGGCTTTGCAGTAGCAGCGGGAGTAACTATCCGCACTATTACCGCTGATATTGAAAGCGGCTTTGCCCTGCCGGCTATGGAAGCGTTTGAAAAGGCAATAACGCCGCGCACCAGGGCCATCCTGATCTGCAACCCCAACAACCCTACGGGCTATTTATATAGTAAGGAAGAGCTGGAAGTGCTCAGGCAGCTGTGCCTGAAGCATAACCTGTACCTGTTTGCCGATGAGGCTTACCGGGAGTTCTGCTATATCGGGCGGCATTTTTCTGCAATGAACCTGGAGGGAATGGATAACCATGTAATACTAATGGACACTATATCCAAACGGTACAGCGCATGCGGTGCCCGTATAGGCGCATTAGTTAGTAAAAACCAGCAGGTGCTTGATACGGTAATGAAGTTTGCACAGGCCCGCCTGAGCCCCCCTTCCCTGGCACAAATAGCCGGCGAAGCAGGGGTAGATCTGCCGGTTGATTATTTTGATGGGATTAAGGCAGAGTACCTGTCGCGCCGCAATGTGCTGGTAGAAAAGCTGAACAGCATTCCGGGCGTATTTTGTCCCGCCCCCGGCGGCGCGTTTTATGCCATGGCCCGTTTGCCCATTGATGACGCAGACCTTTTTTGCCAGTGGCTGCTGGAAGATTTTGCTTATGAGCAGCAAACCGTAATGATGGCGCCGGGTACCGGTTTTTATGCTACTCCCGGCCTGGGCAGGCAAGAGGTACGGCTGGCATATGTGCTGAATAAGGAGGATATTGCCAAGGCCATGCTATGCCTTGAAAAAGCCCTGGAAAGCTACCCGGGCCGCACTGCTGCAATAACCGCAGCCAGGGCTGCCAACCAAGGATAGGATGGCTGGGTACGGCGGTTCATAATATATTAACATGGTTGAAAATTAGAAAAGTGCGATCTTTACACCCGTTTAGAAATTAATTGAAAGGGAAATATGTTGCATAACAAAAAATTACATATGTTTGCCTTCCGATTTTAGTGCTGGAACGGTATTTTAGCCCAAAGAAGCCAGCCCCAATGCACTTTAATTGATTTTCAATAAGTTATAATATTTTTAAAAATTATTCGACACAAAATGGCAGGTGTCGTACTGATATTATAATTAATTCTATATTTTTATTTTAAGTCAAAAACTTAATTTTTTTCTGAAAACTATTTTGAAAAATCAATTTTACTTGTATCTTTGTTAAAGAAACGGTGAAGGAATGGAAAAAGTAAAGAATTAAACAAATTATCATATAAGGAAAGCGCATAGTAATTTGTTTAAGAAAAATTTAACTCAAGAAATTTTCACAAACGTTTTTTTGGTTCGAACTTTGTTCTATAATCAACAGTGAAAGAGAATTATCAGGGTTGTGTAAAAAGACGAAAATTAACTAAAACGTTTTAGCAAAATAATGTATTTTTGTATCAGTTTTTCATAACGTGGAATTTATAAAGGCAAACGGCTCTGTTCACAGAGCCGTATTTTTTTTCCCTAATCCCGCGTTTTGCCCCACTTATCTTCTTTAAAGGTCTATTCATCACTTGTAGCTATCGGCCTTTCGATATTTTTGCCATTTTTGTTCCATCATGAAACGGCGATGACGCCTGCTAGCTGTTAAACAGCAGCACAACCATCTGCTTGTTTTCATAACGTGGAATAAAAACAACGGTCCCGACTCCTCGGGACCGTTCTGGTTTTATACTGGTATTTTTACGTCTTTTACATGTACTCCTCAATCATCTTAAAGAAGTCGTCAAACAAATAACGGGAGTCGTAAGGACCGGGAGTTGACTCCGGGTGGTATTGCACGGAAAAAGCCGGCTTGTTCTTAATACGAATACCTTCTATGGAACCATCATTCAGGTTCACATGGGTTATCTCCACATTTTCGCTGGCTGCAATAGCCTTGGGATCTACAGCAAAACCGTGGTTTTGTGTAGTGATTTCGCAACGGCCGGTAGAAAGGTTCTTTACCGGGTGGTTTAATCCGCGGTGCCCATGGTGCATTTTATAAGTGGGAATATCATTGGCCAGCGCCAGCAGCTGGTGGCCCAGGCATATGCCAAATAACGGCCGTTCGGCATTTAACACCTTTTTAACCGTATCTACTGCATATTTCAACGGCGCCGGATCGCCGGGACCATTGGATATGAAATAGGCATGCGGCCTAAACTGCTCGCATTCCTCAAAAGAAGTGGTAGTGGGAAATACCTTCAGGTAAGCGCCTTTTTCCGACAGGCATTTAAGCATGTTGCGCTTTACCCCGTTATCCATTACTGCAATACGGATGCTGGCACCGGGATCGCCGATATTATACGGCTCTTTGGTAGACACCTCTGCGCATAATGCCAGTCCTTCCATAGAAGGCACCTGCTTCAGCTGTGCTTTGAGCTGCTCCACATCCAGTGTTTCGGAGGAAATGATGCAGTTCATGGCGCCTTTGCTGCGTATGTGAGATACCAGGGCCCGGGTATCAACATCATAAATGGTTACCAGGTTGTTATCTTCCAGGAACTTCTCCAGGGAGCTGTCCGCCAGCTTGCGCGAATAGTTCTGGGCAATGTTCTTACAAATTAACCCGCTGATCTTTACGCCGCCGCTCTCTACATCCTCCTGCTTGGTGCCATAGTTGCCTATGTAGCAGTTATTCATGATCAGCACCTGGCCTTTGTAGGATGGATCGGTAAACACTTCCTGGTAGCCTGTCATGCCGGTATTAAAGCAAAGCTCGCCGGATGCAGTACCAATTTTACCAAAAGCTTTTCCTTGATAAACCGTGCCGTCTTCTAACAGTAATATGGCAGGTTGACTGGGTTTAGTATGAGGCATTGTTCTTATATGACTCTGTTTAAAAAATCGTGCAAAATTAGGCATTTCGCAGTTAAAAATAAAGCAAAATGCGCGCCGCAGGTTGTTATACCCGGGGCGCGCATTATCTATTAATTAATTATAAATTATTAGTTCCTCACTATAAACGGTTTCACTTTTACAGAGTTGAAAACCCGTTTTGCAACCTCCTGCCCTGCGTTATCATCGGACCGGTAACGGATGCTCACTAGCCAGCGGTGCTGCCCTTTTACCATAATAAGGTTATAAAAGGAAAGCTTTACCGCATTTTTGTACAAATAGCTACCCTCCTGCATAATGCCCTGCACATCTGTTTGGGGCATAGGCGCAGAAGTATATTGCAGCTCCGATACGCCGGCCTCCTGCTGTATGCCTTTAATGGCAATGGTATTGGCATCGTCGAGGCTGTTGGAGGCACTTTCCTTAAAGCTGAACATATCTACCATTATCTGCATGCCGCCTCCCTGCTGGTTGGCGTAGCTTTTAGCATATTCAACCATACCGTTCAGGTCGGCGGGCAATGGCTTATCGCTTACCCGCAGGTGTACCGGCGCGCTGATTTCCATGGCCTGCCTGCCAATGGTAACTGTTTCCCAGGAGGTGTACATCCAGGCTTTTGATACCTTGGGAAAAAACCAGGTAAGCACGGCCTCTTTGCCAAAATAGGTGCCTGCCACGGCTACCAGGGCAAATATGAGCCCCAGCGCCAGCATTACGCCCCTGCGGCCTGCAGGCCACAGGTATTGCTGCACCCATCCCGGTTTTGGCGGCGTATCGTCTATGTATATAGCTACTTCCCGTTGAAAAGCTTCAAACTCACCCAGTGGATGTTTCTGCTTCCAGTCTGCAAAAGTGTAGGGCAATTTCTTACCACACTGTTCGCAAAAGGTAAGGAATTCGGATCTGAGCGCATTATTATGTTCACAATGTTGGCATCGCAGGTAATTCATAGGACCAAGGGAATTATAAGATTTCGCACCGCTATATTACAAAAAAACCTCATTTAATTCAAGCCGCTTCTCCCGATGTGCATAAAAAAACGGACAAAGCAAATGCCTTGTCCGTCTATACTGTTGAACAACCGTGTGTTATTCGGCTGCTTTTTCTTCAGTTTTGTTTTCAGCAGCAGGTGTTGCTTCCTCTGCAGGTGCGGCAGCGCCTTCAGCTTTCTTTTTGCTACCACCGGCACGGCGTGTTCTTTTAGCCGGTGCTTTTTCTGTAGCCTTGCCGTAAATCTCGTTAAAATCTACCAGCTCTATCAGCGCAGTTTCCGCGTTATCGCCCATACGTTTGCCCAGCTTAATAATGCGGGTATAACCACCAGGACGGTTAGCAATTTTTTCGCTGATTACGCCAAACAGTTCTTTGATAGCTTCTTTATCCTGCAGGTAGCTGAAAATGATCCTGCGGTTATGGGTGCTATCATTTTTAGCACGGGTCAGCAGCGGCTCAACATACACACGCAGGGCTTTAGCTTTAGCCAGGGTGGTAGTGATCCGTTTGTGGTCAATCAGTTCGCAGGCCAGGTTAGATAACAGGCTTTTGCGGTGGGCAGCCGTTCTGCCCAGGTGGTTTAATTTTACTCCGTGACGCATGACTTGTTGTTTTTTATTCCCCTGTACCGTGTCAGGAATTACAGGGTACCTATTTAAATAAAAAGGAAAAAAGCAAAAAGAAAAAACGCCAGCTTTTCTTTTTGCTTTTTAATTTTTGCTTTATTCTTCTTCCAGCTTCAGCTTGGACAGGTCCATACCAAAGTGAAGGCCTCTTTCGTTCAGCACCTGCTCAATTTCACTCAGCGATTTCTGGCCAAAGTTCCGGAACTTCATCAGCTCTTCCTGCTCATACTGTACCAGCTCGCTCAGCGAGTTGATTTTGGCAGCTTTCAGGCAGTTGAAGGCGCGTACGCTCAGGTCCAGGTCTTCCAGCGGCGTTTTCAGTATCTTACGCAGCTGCAGGGTTTGTTCGTCTACCACATCTTCTTTCTCCGTGTCCTTGGTATCAAAGCTGATGTTTTCATCAGTAATGATCATCAGGTGCTGGATCAGGATGCGGGATGCCTGTTTTACAGCTTCTTCCGGGTGAATGGTACCGTCTGTTGCCAGCTCCATAATCAGCTTCTCATAGTCGGTCTTCTGCTCCACACGGGTATTTTCAATGCTGTATTTTACATTCTTGATAGGGGTAAAGATTGAGTCAATGGCAATGTAGCCAAATACTGCATCCTTGGGTTTGTTTTCTTCTGCCGGCACATAACCACGGCCTTTGCCAATGGTTAGCTCAATATCCAGCTTGGAAGAAGGATCCAGGGTGCAGATCAGTAACTCAGGGTTCATGATCTGGAAAGCGCTGGTGGCTTTTTCGATCATATCAGCCCGGAACTCGGTTTTACCTTTAATAGAGATCTGGATCTTTTCGTTATTTACTTCATTTTCCACAATCTTCTTAAAACGTACCTGCTTCAGGTTCAGGATGATTTCGGTAACGTCTTCGGTAACACCTTTCAGGGTGGCAAACTCATGGTCTGCACCTTCTATCTTTATTCCTACAATGGCATAGCCCTCCAGGGACGACAGCAGTACGCGGCGCAGCGCATTACCGATGGTTACGCCATAACCTGGTTCTAACGGCCGAAATTCGAATTGAGCTTCAAAGTCGGTTGACTTCTGCAAAACGATTTTGTCAGGCTTTTGAAAATTTAGAATTGCCATTGTTATATGAAGTTTAGTAGTTTATTATTTAGAGTACAATTCCACTATCAGCTGTTCCTTAATGTTTTCAGGAACACTTTCTCTTTCAGGATAGGCGATAAAAGTACCTTTGTTCTCTTTCTCGTTCCAGTCCAGCCAGCTGAATTTGGGATTTTTACCGCGGATAACGCTGGTTAAAGCAGTGTTACCGGCAGTTTTAGGTTTCAGGCCAATAATATCGCCGGGTTTCAGCTGATAGGAAGGTATGTTTACTACCTGGCCGTTTACAGTGATATGTTTATGAGATACCAGCTGACGGGCAGCAGGGCGGGAAGGGGCAATGCCTAAGCGGAAAACGGTGTTATCCAGCCGTGCTTCCAGCAGTTTAATCAATACTTCACCGGTTACGCCTTTACGACGGTTTGCCTCTACGAACAGGTTGGCAAACTGGCGTTCCAGCACACCATAGGTGTATTTTGCCTTTTGTTTTTCACGCAGCTGCAGCGCATACTCACCCAGCTGTTTACGCTTACGGGTTGCACCGTGCTGGCCGGGAGGGTTGCTGTTTTTACCTAAATACTTGCCATTACCTAAAATGGGTTCGCCAAAAATCCTGGAGATTTTGGTCTTTGGTCCTGTGTACCTTGCCATGTTGTTGTTTGTTAGATTTTTTAGTTACGATGTATGATCTTTAAAAAATCTTAAACCTGATCATACACCCACGTTTATGCTGTTATAATAAAATTCCAAACTCCAAATTCCAGATCCCGTATATCGGAACCTGGAACCTGGAATTTGGATATTGTAATACCTACACTCTTCTTTTCTTGGGAGGACGGCAACCGTTGTGCGGTAAAGGTGTAACGTCCTTAATCATGCTCACTTCAATACCGGAGTTTGAGATAGCGCGGATAGCGCTTTCACGGCCGGCACCAGGGCCTTTTACAAATACATCTGCTCTTTTCAGACCTGCATCAAACGCAGTTTTAGCAGCATCGGAAGCGGCCAGCTGTGCGGCGTACGGCGTGTTCTTTTTAGAACCTTTGAAGCCCATTTTACCGGCAGAGGACCAGGAAATTACCTGACCTTGCTTGTTGGTGATGCTTACAATGATGTTGTTAAAACTTGCGGAGATATGTACGTCCCCGTAGTTATCTACTTTAACTACCCTTTTCTTATTAGCAGCAGTTTTTGTATTGGATGCTTTTGCCATAATAATTTATAATTCCAGATTCCAATTGCCAGGTTCCACTTACCAGGTAAATCACCATTGGAAAACGGAACTTGTTATTTGTGATGTCAAGATTATTTCTTCGGTGCCTTTTTCTTACCAGCCACTGTTTTGCGCTTACCTTTACGGGTACGGCTATTGGTACGGGTACGCTGCCCTCTTACCGGCAGGCCTTTACGGTGACGTAACCCACGGTAGCAGGCAATATCCAGCAGGCGCTTAATGTTCATCTGTACTTCAGAGCGCAGCTGACCTTCTACTTTTATCTCGGCATTGATAATGTTACGGATGGCAGCCTGCTCATCGTCATTCCAATCCCTTACCTTCTTGTTAAAGTCGATTCCTGACCGGGTCAGTATGTATTGGGCGGTAGAACGGCCTATACCATAGATATAGGTGAGGCCTATTTCTCCTCTTTTATTTTTAGGAAGATCTATACCGGCTATACGTGCCATATTGCTATTTTAAAATTTACGTTGTTGTGTTTAGAATACGATTATCCCTGACGTTGCTTGAAACGGGGGTTCTTTTTGTTGATCACCAACAATTTCCCCTTTCTCCGCACTATCTTGCAATCTGCACTTCTCTTCTTTATGGAAGCTCTTACCTTCATAAGTTAAAAGTTATAAGTCTGATTTATTGATTTCTTATACCTGAAAATGATACTGCCGCTTTCC
>NZ_DASTRI010000119.1:0-9458 GCF_035761305.1 Chitinophaga sp.
GCGGGGTCTATGCCCAGCGTAGGTTCATCCAGTATAATCACTTCCGGTTGCTTGATGAGCACATCGGCAAGGCCTAAACGTTGCTTCATGCCGCGTGAAAAGGTGCCTGCCTTTTTATGGATGGCGTTTTCCAGGCCCACCTCCCGCAGCATGTCGGCTGCGCGGGCCTTCACATCCTTTTCAGGAATGCCGTTCAGCCGTGCTATATATACAAGATTTTCCAGCGCGGTAAGGTCGTTGTAAAAACCTACGTTGTCCGGCATGTAGCCTACCTTCTGTTTTACATAAAGCGGGTTGCGCGATGCATTCAGCCCGCAGATGTGCGCTTCGCCCGCAGTAGGTTCGGTTAGCCCCAGCAGCATCAGGATAGTGGTGGATTTACCGGCGCCGTTAGGTCCCAGCAGGCCAAAGATCTCTCCCTGCTGAATGGTCAGGTGCAGATCATCCACTGCTTTCAATGAACCATAGCGCTTGGTGAGCCCATGCATCTCGATGATTGGTTGTTCCATAGTCGGTTACCTCCTGCCATATTTACGGATAAGGTAATAAACGGCTCCCAGCGCCAGCAGTATCACCAGTATGCCTATCCACCCCGCCAGCGCGGAGGTTTTTACGGTCATGCGGAATGCCGCGGTGGCATTGGCGTTGGTGTTCCGCACCGTAAAGTTGGTCACGTAGTCGCCCGCAATGGTTTTGTCGGGCACATGCAGGTTGGCGGTTACATCCACTTCCTTACCCGGCGCCAGCTGTGTAATGGTGGCCGGCGTAAAGGTGGCTTCCCATCCGTTGGGCGTTTGGGCCGAGAGGCTCAGGTTGCCTAATGCAATGGTGCCGGTGTTTTTGGCTACCAGGTGAATTTCTTTATGGCGTCCTTCCGTTACATCATCACTCAGCCTGCCGGTGGGCGTGGTTAGCTGAATGCCATAAGTGCCTTTCACCACTGCTTCCAGGTTTAGTTTGGACGAGTCCATGCCGGTTACCGCCACCACGGGAACCTTATACTTCCCCGGCTTGGTTTCCTGCGCAGGCGTGATCTCTACCTGGATGGACTGTGTTCTGCCGGAGTCGATGTTAATGGAAGTTACCTGCATGCCTTCCACCTTAAAGGCAAGGTTCCAGCCTTCGGGCACCGTACCGGAAAGCTCAAAAATACGTGGTACGGGAGCTGCATTGCGTAACTGCGCGTTGTAGGTGAACGTGGTGTTGGCGGCGTTTTCCAGGTTCATGAGCCTTGCGGTAAAGGCAGGGCCTGAGCGGCTGCCTGTTTGCGCTGCCACCTGGCGGCCGGACAAAATCAATAACAGCAAAAAGAGAAGAAGAAATTGTGGACGCAGCGAAACCAGTCGCTGATACAGTTTTTTAGTAGTCGACATCGCTATCATAGAATTGAATAAATAATGATTATATCCTTTATGAGAATAACAGCTATTTACTTTTCCATACAGCAGTAGCGTTCATTCAGAACGGTGAGCAAATTAGTAGTCAAATTTCAAACCATTTGCTAATAAATTGTGAAAATTTTGGAAAGCGGGGAATGAGGATGTAATTTATCTGGAAAAGTTAACTATATGTAAACGCAATAGGGGCGCTGGCATGGGCCAGGGAGCAGCCTGTGAATGGCCGGCAAACGCGGCGTGCAATAAAGCAAAGCTGCAACATGCGGGGTAAGAGCAGCTGCAAATACAAGTGGGTTAAAGCTGCCGGTTCAACTCTTTCCCGGAGACAGCGGTTGTTTCCCATGCTTTTTTTATCTTCAGCAGCATCAAAACATATGGAATTTCCAGCACAGCGTATGCAATTTCTATTTTAAGCGTAAGGAATTTTCCCAGCAGCATACGAATGTAGATCATACTGACAATGGTAGATACTAATTGTACCACCACTACTATTAACGTAAACCGGATAGCTGTTTTCTTCTCTACCCAGATAAAGATGTTTGACAGGACACGCAGCCCGGCCAGCAAAACGCTGCAAAACGCAAACACCAGGATAGCATTATTTGTGAACAAATATTCCCTCATGCCGGCATCCAGGTATTGACGCAGCACACCGGCAAGCGCGCTCAATAATGTATAAGCTCCTACGATAATATAAAACCACACATATATTTTCAGGGCTAACGGCATTAGCCGCCGGCGGCGTACAAATGCCTCCTGTAAAAATTCCTTGTCAAAGATAGACGGTTCGTGCTGCATTGTATAAGATGTACCGGAACACAAAATACTAAAATACAGCGGGCCCGGAAAAATGTAAAATCATAAGGCCTGCCACATTGCAACATGTACAGGCAGCAGCGCCTGCAAAAAAAGGCCGCACCGGTTTCCCGGCACAGCCTTTCTGCCCCGATTGATTGCTCATGCAGCGGGCATTGCGCTTATAAACACCTGGCAACGCAGATGGCGCATGGTTCATTTAACGGGTGACGGGTTCGCCGCAGTTCGCATGAGCTGCGCCGCCATACATTGCCGTTATTTACTTATCCGCAATCACAAATTTGAGCGTGCTTTTTGCGGCAATATCCTGTGCTTTAAAATTGATCCTGTAAATATTATCGCCCCATTTCTGTTTCACGCCTTCATCTTCCATGTTTACCAGGGGCACTTTTTCAACGGCGGCAGTCAGCAGCTTTGCAGGGTAGCGCACATAAAAGTCCCTGACGCTGCCGTTTTTATCCCGGCCGTGGATCACCAGCACGCCCGGCTGCTTTACTTCAGCAGGGTAGCAGGTCATCAGGTGCTCGGTGAGGGAGCCGGCTTTCTGCAGCTGTATGGCATCTTCTACCTGTACATTTTTGCCTTTGTTCAGCTGAATGGTCCTGTGCCAGCTGTTAATGCCGGCCTGCTGCGGGTAGGCGCCGGCAATATCCAGCGACATACGGCTGTAGCCGCGGCCTGTGCTATGGCTTACATCGCTGGCCCTGAAACGTGCGCCCGGCGGCTGCGTTTGGCCGTTAACGGTAGCCGTGTTATGATAGTCGGAGCAGTTGAACCAGATGTCGTACCGCCTGCCGCTGAAGGTTTTGGCGGTATAGGTACCGCGCCCTACATCTATGATCACCGGCAGCCCGTCGTAGTATACGATATAGTTACCAATATCGTTATGGTTATGGCTTTCATCGTTATTACCGCCTTTGGCAGCTACATAGTAGCCGGCGGTGCTGCCTGCGTGGTCGCGCGCAATCATTACCTGCAGGTCGGGCCACCAGTAATCCGCCGGCAGGGGCAGGCCTTTTTCCGCATGCGCAAATTCATCTTCCATAAACAGCGCATACAGGTTCCGGAAAAACTGGTAATTGCCCAGCGTACCTTTCGGGCGGTTGCCAATGTAGTAGGCGCCAAAGCGCATCATATCAGGATCGTTAATGTCCTTGCCAAAGCGGTAAATCATGCTGCCGGCCATGCCTGGCTGCGGGTCTGCGTCTGCAAAGTCAAGGAAGTAACGCTCGCTGATCTGCGCGCGGTAAATGTAGGCGCCCATGTTGCGTACCTTCCCATCACGGAATGCATAGGTGAAAGCATTATTGGTGGCCAGGTTCAGCATGGCAATATTGTCGTACAGCGATGCCGCTGCCGCGCCCCAGTAACCCGGGCCTTCATCACAGCCGCCGTCGGCAGGGTAGGGGTCCAGGAAATTATCCAGCACCCCCAGCAGCTTGTAAACAGCGGCTGTACGGGCGCTGTCGTTCTTTTCCAGCAACAGCACGGAGTTTAACCAGTTGGAACATATCCAGGGGTTCCAGTTATTGGGTCTTCTGCCATTGGCATTTGAGCTCATCCACCCATGGTGTTTGGTCATTAACGGCTGAAAAATACGGTGGTTGGTTTCATAATAAATCCTTTTGCGCACCTGCGGCGAAACAGCGTCCAGCTTATCGCCCACAAAATAATCCACCCAGGCCAGCAGGGTGGCTGTTTCCGCGGAGAATAGCTCTACAAAGGGTTGTGAAACATCCATCAGCCCCGCGTATTCTTTTGTATGCGGCAGGTGTGCCGATGCGCCCCAGAAAGACTCTTCGCAGATAGACCATACCCCGTTTATAATATCATCTATAAACCGGCCTTTGTTCTCATATACCTCAGCCATCAGCAGCGTGGCCAGCGCGGCCCGCTTTCTGTTGGCAATATCCTGGTATTCGCTGCGGTTGCCGTTGCGTACAATCAGCAGCGATTTAACAGCCGGTATGCCGGGCCACTCAAAGTGCAGGTAGCCTTCTGCCCTTTTTATCAGCGCATGGCCGGCGGCGGTATCGGAGCGGCTCCAGGCAGCACGGTCGGCAGGCTTGGGAAAAGGCCGCCAGCTGGCCTGCGGTATTAGCAGACCAGCCAGCTGCGCCTTTGTGTATTTACCGCTTAACAAATGTTGCTGCGCATGCAGTGAGCCGTGGATAATAAGCAGCATGCATATGGCAGGGAATATCTTTCTCATATCTGTTTGCGTTTCCGTGAGTTAAAAAATAATGTGCGCCTTAACGCCCCCACTTTTCAAGCGGCTGGGTAAAGGTGTTGCCGGCCGGAGCGCCTTCGGGATGAAACACTACCACAATCCGTGTAGCCGTTGCAGTGGGTATGTGCACGCTTAGCTTGCTAACGCCTTTATTCGGGTTGTTTTCCGCGGGTTGCGGGGATGAAGGCAGCGGTGTTGCCGGCGCTACGCTGAAGGTGGCGTTGGCAGGAGCTACCAGCGTAGCCACCAGCTTTTTGCCATGCTGGCTCAGTGTAGCGGTTTTTTTGCCGGCGTTTAATGTAACAGCGGCATTCGTATGGGCAAACCAGTAAATATCCGAAGACTGCGGCACTTTTATTTCATCCTGTATTACTACGGCATTGCTTTTTCTTACCAGCGCAATGCCGCGTTTTACAGCGCCTGCTGCCGCCTTGTAGGCAGGGGAGAGGTCCATGATACCATAGGCGCCTGCTGCATTGCTGTTGAACTGCCCTATCTGCGCGCTGGCGCGCGGGTCCTGGTCGGGGGCTTTGCCCGGGTTTATTACCAGCGTGTTATGCCCTTCGGCACGGGTGCGGTAATACGTCCACCGCTGTGAGCCGGTGTTGAAGTAGCCGGGTATGTTGTAGTCGTCTGCGCCAAGGTCTATGATCCACCTTTCTCCCTGTGTATCCAGTATAAAGCTGCCCAGGTCAAGATGGCTGTGATTGGCTTTATTATCACCGGCCTTGAATGCCACAAAGGTGGCATTGGGATCGTTCCATTTGCTGCGCAGGGTGGCTACTTCCGCCTCCCGGAAATAACGGTCGGGCTGCAGCTGCGGCTTTGTTTGGGCAAGGCCGGCATCGTACCACAGCAGCGCAAACGGGTTGGCAGGTTTAAAGCTGTAAAGGTAGGCGGCTGCATCCGGCTGGTTAAACTGTTTGGCAAACCAGAAAAGCTGCGCGCCCTGTATAGCGTGTGCGCCGCCATCGGCGTAGTTGAATGACATGTTTAGCGGGCTGTTAAGGTATAACGGGAAAAGGCCTGTTTTTGAAAAGCCTTCTGTGGCCGATAAACCGAAATCTTTTCCCAGCGCGCTTTGCAGCGAAGCAATAATGTACACGTTGTAGCTGGTGGCATAGTTCCAGTAGCCGGGGCCTTCGTTCCAGGCGCCATCCGGTGCAAAGTGCTGCATGGCGGTGGGCAGGTGCTCCAGCACATGATGCAGGATGGCGGCCGACAGCGCCGGCTCTTCATCGGCAATGGCCAATGCGCCAACGCCAATACCGCCGTTGCATACCTGGTTCCAGTTATGCGGTACGTTTATCCACCAGCCGTTATCCCGCGTAGACAGTCCTTCGTAGGCCAGCAGCGCGCGGGAAAGCCCTTTATCCATAATGGCGGATTTGATGATCTTTTTCTGGTCTTTGTTCCAGTAGTCATACAGCCAGTCGTACCCCAGCGCAAAGGCAAAAGTCATTTCACCTACGTCCAGGAAATGGCTGGGGTTCCAGTCAGGAAAGCGGGAAGCGGCATACAGCTCCTGCCAGGCGCGTTCCGCAAAACGCTTTTCCCCGGTAATACGGTACAGGAATGCCAGGGTAGATGTGCGCTCCACCAACCGGCGGCTGGTAGCCAGCAGCCGTTTGCCATCCGGTATTTCGTATATGGATGGCGGTTCTGCCAGCATTTTTTCCCCTTTCCCGTAAATGCTGCTGAAGGCGCTTTTTACATAATCGTCTGTTTCCTTTTCTGCCGCCACCCTTTTGAAGTCGGCATCAGTGGCTATTAAACGGGGATGCCCTTTCCGCAGGCCTGATAACAGGGTATCGCCGGGAGGCACTGCCGCTGCAGGTAATGTGCAGCACACGCAGCATAGCAGCCCCAGGGCAAGTAACAAATTACGCATATAAGAAGTTGTTTGGTTGCTGAATGAATTAGCTATTGCAGGATGATGTGTTTTTCGCTGCTGATGTTTTCAGGCGCTTTCCTGTTGCCTGCATAGCTGTTGTGCGTTACCTCCGTGTTTACGGCTGCATAGGAAGCTACGCCATATTCGCCGTTATAACGTACACGGTTATTGCGGATGCTGGCATGCGTTGTTCCCCGGTGCAGGAACTCCAGCATAATGCCGCTCCGGTCATTGCCTTCTACCAGGCAGTCTTTTACGGTAACATTGCTGCAGGTAGCTATTAATACACCATAGTAGGCGTTGCGCGCTATTTCACAGCTGTCAATATTCACATCCCGGCACTGGTCAACCGCCACGCCGCTGCCGTAAGGCGACGTGTCCAGGCGGCTGCTGCGGATGCTCACATTGCTGCAATGGGTTAAAAGCAGGTTGTGCTGCAGCATGGGGCCGGGCACCACGCTCGATCCGTTCTCGTTAAGGTTGCAGTTATTTACTTCAACGCCGGCTGCGCCGCTTACGAATATCCCGTTGTAGGTGCAGTTTTGTACGGTAAGATTGATAAAGCGGAGATGCTGCATTTTTCCCGGCGCTTCGGAGCGGAATATAATGCCGCCGCGGTTGCCTTTGTTCCGGAAAGAGCGGTTGCCGTTGGGGTCTGTACCCGGGTCGGTGTTCACAGCGCCCTCAATTACAAGGTCGCGGATGGTAACATCATGCAGGTCGTCTGCTGCATTTACAACAGCATCGCGCATGCCGGCAGCAGGGTCCAGGAACAGCACGGTTTCAATGCCTTCGCCTGCCAGGGTAACGCCTGAAGGTATTTTCAGGGTGGCCGGCAGCTTATGGATGCCTTTGCGCGCTACTACCCAGTGGTTGGCGCCGGCCGCTTTATCCAGCGCCTCCTGCAGCGATTGTTCCGGTGTTACAAAAACAGCATCTGCAGGTATTGCGGTTGTTGTGGGTGCGCCTGCACCGGCAATATGCCCGGTACCGGCCAGCAATGTATCGGGCTTGCCCGCCGGTTTGCGCAAAGGCGCTCTTACCGCGGTTAGCACGCTGCGCGTGGCCTTGGGCCGCACAGCGTCGGCTGCCTGTTTTACATGGGGCAGGTACACGCCCTGCGCCGTATAATGACGGTACACATATTCGTAATCATCCCTTAATTGTTTGGCGCGCTGGGAAATGGGGCCGTAACAGTAGGGCTGCCCGCCCAGCAGGAAGTCTGCCGTGTATTCAAATCCCCGGGCAATGCGGTTGTCGCCAATGGAAAACAGGTCTGTGCCCTGCGTCCAGGCTACCTGTGCTGCGCCGGCAAACTCGCCTAACCCCAGCTGCACATGCCCCTGGTCGCGCATACTTTCCTGGCACTGGCCGGTTGGGAAAATGTATTTGAAAATGCTGCCGTTCACCGGACCGTGTAAAAAATGATCTACCGCATTATTGTACATGGCGCGGTTGCCCATAAAAATGGCAATGGACAGGATGGAGTGTATAATGGCGCCATCCCAGTTGCCATTGGCCTGCGGGTAATAAAAACGCAGCAATGGATAATACACTTCCATGAGCATGCCGGTAAACCGGTCAATATCTTCAGGCTGCCAGCCTGCATTGCTGTAACGCAGCAGCTCCGCGGCATTGCAAAGCACATGGCCGGTCCAGGCGGCCAGCAGCTTGGCGTCGTTATAATCAAAATCCCACAGCGTGCCGGGCCAGGCATTGAGCAATGCAATGGCTTTGCGGGCATACTGTTTATCGCCGGTAATGTACCATACCAGTGCGCAGTCATACGCCAGTCCGGCGCTTTTCGAAAGCTCGTTGCCGCCAATATTGGGCTTCCCATACGGCCCGCGCATAATATGCGTGTAAGCCTGTATGTTAGTGTCCAGGTTAATGGATGCCTTTAGTCTTTCAAAAGCGCTTTTCCAGGGCTCCTGCCCCTGCTGTACCAGGCTTTTCATATAGGCCAGGTCTTTGGCCGATTGGTTTAATCCCGGGTGCACAAACTGTTGCGCAAATGCAGCAGAGGAGGAGAAAATGCTGATAATTCCTGCTGCGGCAAATGCCAGCAGCCTTGTAAAAAGTTTCTTCATTTCACATCAATGGGTTTAGGCAGGAGAAGGAATGTAAAATCTAAAATGTAAAATTTTAAATGTAAAATGTAAAAGTGGAATGACTTTTACATTTTACATTTTAGATTTATGATTTTACATGCTTATTTAAGCGTATACCGCTTCATGCTGATAACGGCGCTTTTGCTGCCGTCATTGGCTTTGTTGATATAAATATAAGCCCGGTATTTGCCGTCGGCGGTTTCTACCCAGGCGCCTGCTTCTGCTTTCAGGTTAATGGCAAAGTTGGGCGCGTTGGATATATCCAGCTTTTCAAAATCCAGGTCGTCAATGTAAATGCCGTATTGCAGGCGTGCCAGGTTATAGTCCTGCAGGTTCCACACCTTGCTGATCTTCGTGTTGTTGGCGGCGCCTGCGGGCAGCGCCACATCGGGCAGGTATTGCTTGTCGGCTGCCGGCGCTACCAGCGAATGTTTAAACGTTATGTTAGGTATGGAGCGGTACAGGTACACCAGGTCTACCTTAGCCGGGTTGGCAGTGGCGTCTGCGTTGTTATAGGCCGCCATATCTGCAATGGAAATAAAACAGTTGTCCCCGTCTGTTACAGGAATATCCAGCTTCATATCCATTTTGGCAATGGTATAAGGGCCCATTGAATAGGTAACGGTTTCACCGTTGCTGCTTTTGGCGGAGAAGGTGAACTTCACGGTTTTGCCCCGCGCTTCTTCAGGAATGTAGTAGTAATAACGCAGGGTGGCGGCGCTGGTGTCTTTGTTGAATGTGACCTTTGTTACAGCGCCTTCGTTTACCGAAGGGTCGCCTACTTCAACAGGTACGTCTACGCCGCTGCCGTTGGTGTAAAACGAATTGTTCTGCAGCCAGGTTTGCGGCGCGCCGGCAATAGATGCTTCCACCTGTGCCGAAACCAGCTTTCCTTTCTCCGGCGGCAGGGCCATGGCATAGGCAAACTCAATGTTCTGGCCTACCAGGTTAGGCCCCAGGGTGCGTTTAATGCAATCGTTCTGCAGCTCGTTCTTTGCTGTGGGAAGGGC
>NZ_DASTRI010000120.1:0-61549 GCF_035761305.1 Chitinophaga sp.
ACTTCTTTAACCCGCCCCGCTATCTGCGCCTGCTGGAAATTATACCCACGCCGCACACCGATCCGGAGGTAGTGGACTTCCTGATGCACTACGGCGATCTATACCTGGGTAAAACCACGGTGCTGTGTAAAGATACGCCTGCATTCATTGCAAACAGGATAGGGGTATTCTCTATCATGGCCATCTTTCACATTATGCAGGAAATGGGATTGGGCATAGATGAAATAGATGCGCTTACCGGTCCGGTAATAGGCCGCCCTAAATCTGCTACTTTCCGTACAGCCGATGTAGTAGGCATTGACACGCTGGTAAAAGTAGCAAAGGGCGTGGCGGAAAATTGCCCGCAGGATGAGGCGCGCGGCATATTTGAAATACCGCCCTTCCTGCAAAAAGTAGTAGAGAACAACTGGCTGGGCGATAAAACCGGCCAGGGCTTTTATAAGAAAACAAAAGGAGAGGGGGGAAAGGAAATACTTACACTGAACCTCCAAACCATGGAGTATGGCCCTAAACAGCGGCCCAAGTTTGCAAGCCTGGAAGCTGCAAAGCCCATAGAAGACCTGAAGCAGCGCATTCGTATGCTGGCGGCTGCCAGTGACAAGGCCGGCCAGTTTTACCAGCAGTTTCATGCACACCTGTTTTCGTATATCTCTCACCGTATACCCGAAATAGCAGATGACATTTACAAGGTGGATGATGCCATGAAAGCCGGCTTTGGCTGGGAAATAGGTGCTTTTGAAACCTGGGACCTCCTGGGCGTGGAAGCGGTTGCAAAGGCAATGGAAGCAAAGGGCTTTAAAGTGGCTGCCTGGGTGAAAGACATGCTCGGCAAAGGCATTAATACCTTTTACAAGGTAACCGACGGCAAAAAATATTATTACGATATAGCTACCCGGGACTATAAGCTGGTGCCTGGCGCCGGTACGTTTATCATACTGGAAAACCTCAGCAACAATATCGTTTGGAAAAACAGCGCCTGCAACCTGTACGACCTGGGCGACGGCGTAGTAGGGCTGGATTGGAAAACCAAGATGAACACCATTGGCGGTGAGGTGCTGGAAGGGGTGAACAAAGCTATTGACCGCGCGGAAAAAGATTTTCGCGGCCTGGTGATCGGGAATGACGGCGCCAACTTCTCCGCCGGCGCCAACGTAGGCATGATTTTCATGCTGGCGGCAGAGCAGGAGTATGACGAGCTGGATATGGCCGTACGCCTGTTCCAGAAAACCACTATGCGTATACGTTATTCATCTGTACCGGTGGTGCTGGCGCCGCATGCGCTTACCCTCGGCGGCGGCTGTGAAATGTGCCTGCATGCAGATAAGGTGCAGGCAGCGGCAGAGGCTTATATTGGCTTGGTTGAGCTGGGGGTGGGCTTAATCCCCGGCGGCGGCGGCACCAAGGAAATGGCTGTACGCGCCAGTGATGAATTTAAGGAAGGTCGTATTGAGGAAGAACCGCTGAAAGACCGGTTCATGACCGTGGCCATGGCCAAAGTGTCTACCTCTGCGCAGGAAGCTTATGACCTGGGCATTCTGCGCCCTGGGAAAGATGAAGTTACCATGAACCTGAACCGCCTGATAGCAGACGCCAAACGCAGTGTTATAACCCT
This sequence comes from Chitinophaga sp., assembly GCF_035761305.1. GTDB lineage: Bacteria > Bacteroidota > Bacteroidia > Chitinophagales > Chitinophagaceae > Chitinophaga. Next base: position 1,613 of record NZ_DASTRI010000120.1, read on the forward strand.
GGCAGATGAAGGTTATACCCGCCCGCAGGAACGTAAGGATATTAAAGTACTGGGCCGTGGCGCCCTGGGCGCCCTGCTGGCAGGCATTAATTCCATGCTGTTTGGAAAATATATTTCCGGGCATGATGCAAAAATAGCCGGCAAGCTGGCGTATGTAATGTGCGGCGGCGATCTGAGCGAAACCTCCCTGGTAAGCGAACAATACCTGCTGGACCTGGAGCGCGAAGCTTTCCTGAGCCTGGCCACAGAGCGCAAAACACTGGAACGCCTGCAAAGCGTAATCAAAACCGGTAAACCAATTAGAAATTAATTTTATAGATTTACGGAAACCGTAAATCCCCATCATGTCAATTCTCACTCTCCGGAACATTTCCAAACGCTATGGACCTGTACAGGCACTGTCAGATGTCAGTTTTGAGGTACCCAAAGGCGCGGTGTTCGGTATTCTGGGACCTAACGGTAGCGGTAAAACGACACTGCTGGGTATTGTAACCGATGTGCTGAAGGCCGACAGCGGTACCTTTACCCTGCTGGATGAAGCGCCTACTGCCCGGCAAAGGCAGCATATCGGTACTTTGCTGGAAACGCCCAACTTTTACCACTACCTGTCTGCCTGGCAAAATCTGAAAGTAGCCGCCTCCATCAAACAGCAATCCGGGCAGGATATTCCCCGCGTGCTGGAAATTGCAGGGTTAACCGCCCGGCAGCATTCCCGCTTCAAAACCTACTCGCTGGGCATGAAGCAGCGGCTGGCCATTGCTGCCGCCCTCCTGGGTAACCCCGAAGTGCTGATACTGGACGAGCCTACCAATGGCCTGGACCCCGCCGGCATTGCAGAAGTGCGGGGGCTGATACAGCAGCTGGCGCAAACCGGTAAAACCATTATACTGGCCAGCCACCTGCTGGATGAGGTGGAGAAGGTGTGCAGCCATGTGGCCATCCTGCAAAAAGGTAAGCTGCTGCTGTCGGGGCCTGTAAACCAGGTGCTGGTACGGGAAGATTTTGTAGAGCTGTCATGCAGCGATAATACAAAGCTGATGGCCGCCATCAGCCGGCACCCGGCCTTTGGTCACATTATTTCCAGCCAGGAGCATTTGCAGGTAGTGTTTAAGGAGCCGGTGGACCCGGCCCTGCTGAATGCCTGGTGCGCAGACCAGGGCCTGTGGCTAAACCACCTGTATACACGAAAACAAAGCCTGGAAAAAGCTTTCCTGCAAATCACCAACAACTAATGTTTATGCTCCGACTCATACATACTGAATGGCTGAAAATAAGGCCCTACCGCGCCTTTTGGGTAATGGTAGGGCTGGCTGTAATTGTAATTCCCGCAGGCAACTACATTGCAGCGGAAATTACCAGCCAGATAGTAAGCAAAACCAAAGAGCTTATCCCGGTAGGCCCGTATGATTTTCCGCTCATATGGCAAAGCATGGCCAACGTGAACAGCTATATGACCGCGCTGTTTGCCATTCCCATGATCATACTGGTTACCAATGAGTTTACTTATAAAACCCACCGGCAGAATATTATCGATGGGTGGGAGCGGCGCGAGTTTGTAATAGCCAAGCTGTTCTGGTGGGTGGCGCTCAGCGTGCTGGCCTTTGTAACCACGGTTATTACTGCTACGGTGCTGGGCCTGGCCTACGGCACGCACCCGCTTGGCTTTGAGAATTTTGTGTACGTGTTCTATTACCTGTTGCAGGTACTGCTGTCGCTGGCCATTGCTACGCTCATAGCAGTGCTGGTGCGGCGCTCGGGCCTGGCCATTGTGTTATACCTGGGTTACATTATGATCATTGAGCAGGTGCTGGTATTGTTATTGAAGCGGAATGCAGGCGCTATCGGCAGCCTGCTGCCCCTGCAAACCGGCGATGAACTGATGCCTTTTCCCGTAATAGGTAAGCTGATAAGCACCGACCGGTATGACGACAGCGTATACCTGCTGTTGTTATGCGGGTACACCGCGTTGATGATATTCCTGGTTTTCAGGAGAATGCTGAAAACAGATTATTAACGTAAAATGTATATTATACATACTAAATTTGTAACAAGTAAAAATGTGAAAAGTGGGTACAGACGAAAGGATTATACTGGTCACTAACGATGATGGCATAACGGCGCCCGGCATAGCGGCGCTGGTAGAAGCGGTGCGTCCGCTGGGTAAGGTAGTGGTGGTGGCGCCGGATAGCCCGCAGTCGGGCAAAGGGCACGCCATAACCATAGGCATACCGCTGCGCCTGAATGAGGTAGATATTTTTGAAGGCGTAGAGGCCTGGCAATGCTCCGGTACCCCGGTAGATTGTGTGAAGCTGGCCCGCGATAAAATACTGCACCGTAAGCCGGATATTTGTGTAAGCGGCATTAACCATGGCGCCAATCACTCTATCAATATTATTTACTCCGGCACCATGTCAGCTGCTATGGAAGCTGCCATTGAAGGTATTCCCTCTATTGGTTTTTCTTACCTGGATTATAGTTTTTCGGCAGATTTTACGTTATGTAAGAAGGTAGCATACAATGTAACGGCAAAAATGCTGGAAAACAACGCGCCGCCCGGAACGCTGTTCAATGTGAACATACCTGTAGTAGAAGATGCGCATGCGTTCAAAGGCATTAAAATATGCCGGCAGGCCAATGCCAAGTATGTTGAGGCATTTGATGAGCGCCTGGACCCGCACGGAAAAAAATATTACTGGCTTACCGGTGAGTTCAAGAACATGGATCCGGGGGAAGATTCGGATGTGTGGGCGCTGGAAAACAACTATGCATCCCTGGTGCCTGTGCAGTTTGACCTTACTAATTACCGGATGAAAGAGGAGATGGAGCGCACCTGGAAGTTTTAATGCGCGTTAATATCTCTTTATGAATTATGTTATGTTAAAGAAAGACAATTTACCCCTGGGCATCGTATTAGGCTTGCTGACACCTGTTGTTGGCTTCTTCTTATATTTTCTGCTGATATCCATCAAGCAGCATATAGGGTTGGGAGAGTTCATTAATATACTTCGCACCAACCGGCAAATGATTCCCAAAGTCATCAGCATTTGCCTGCTGTTAAACGGCCTGGTATTTTACCTGTATACCCGCAAAAGAAGGGATATTACAGCCAAAGGTATTTTCCTGGTAACAATGCTGTATGCTATTACCATACTGCTGCTGAAGCTGGTGCATGGATAGCCGGCGGCCGAAGAAAACAATGGCCACTGTCAATTATGATTTGTTAATCAACAAATACCAATGTTTAATTATTAACTATTAATTATTAATTATCACCAATAACCCCGCCGCCCACAATCCGTAAATCGTATTGATAATTCGTAATTATTCTACATTTGCCGCATGAAATACTACCTTATAGCCGGCGAAGCCTCCGGAGATCTGCATGGCAGCAACCTTATCCGGCAAATAAAGGAGCTGGACACGGCAGCGGACATACGCTGCTGGGGCGGCGATCTGATGCAGCAGGCCGGCGGGTACCTGGTTAAACATTACCGCGATCTGGCCTTTATGGGATTTGTGGAAGTAGCCATGAACCTGCGCACCATTTTACGCAACATGGACCGCTGTAAGGAAGATATACAGGCATTTCAGCCCGATGTGCTGGTGTTGATCGACTATCCCGGGTTTAACCTGCGCATTGCAGAATGGGCAAAAAAGGCAGGCTACCGCATTGTATATTACATCTCCCCGCAGGTATGGGCTTGGAAAGAAAGCCGGGTAAAGAAAATAAAGGAATGTGTAGATAAAATGATATGCATACTGCCCTTTGAGCAGGATTTCTACCGTAAATGGCAGTACGAAGTAAGCTTTGTAGGGCACCCGCTGGTAGAAGTGATCAAGGCAGAAAAGGCCAAACCGGCCGATGCGCCTTTTTCAGATAAGCCCATTATTGCAATACTGCCCGGCAGCCGTAAGCAGGAAGTAAGTATAAAGCTGCCCATTATGCTTACGATGGCCAAATACTTTCCTGAATACCAGTTTGTTATAGCCCAAGCGCCCAGCCTGGACGATGAATTTATGCAGAGGCTTATTGGTCAGCACCCCAATGTAACCACCGTTAAAAACCAAACTTATTCCCTGCTGCGGCAGGCGCAGGCAGCGCTGGTTACCTCTGGTACAGCCACCCTGGAAACCGCCCTGTTTGGCGTGCCGGAAGTAGTATGCTACAAGGGCAGTCCCATCTCTTACTTTTTTGCAAAACGGCTCATTAAGGTGAAATACATATCGCTGGTAAACCTGGTAATGGATAAGCCGGTGGTAAAGGAGCTGATACAGCATCAGCTTACAGAGGAAAACCTGCTGAAGGCATTAACCCTGTTGCTCAAAGACGGGCAAACCCGCCGGCAAATGCAAACCGACTATGCGGCTTTATGGCATCGCCTGGGAGAGCGGAACGCCTCCCGCCTGGCAGCAGAAATAATATGCAGATGTGCAGGTGGGCAAATCTGCAAATGAAACAAAGCCCATTTGTCCATCATTCACCATTCATCTGCACATCCGCACATTGTTTCAGTGTCGCAATAGCCTTATGATCATGATGATCAGCGCAATAATGAACAGTAAAATGGATATACGGTTCATGCCATGCATCATGGCCACATAGCGTGTTTTGGGCGCCGATGGGTCCTTCTTGCCGATATACAGGTATCGTAGTATTTGCTGCCAGATACTTTTCATAACGCAAAGATACACGCCGGCGGGGGTAATATGGTACAGAAAACAGTTAAAGAACAGTCAGGGAATAGTACTAATATTTATTATTTTGTTCCCCGGAAACAATATCCTATTTATCACACCTTAAATAAGATTCATGCGTAAATTATGGATCATGTCAGCAGCCCTGCTGGCGTTTTTTACGGCACGTGGCCAGGAGCACAACGAGCCGCCCTATGTACCCGAAACAGACCCTGCTGTGTTACAGAAGCTGGATGAATGGGAAGACTGGAAGTTTGGCTTGCTGATGCACTGGGGGCCCTATTCCCAGTGGGGAGTAGTAGAATCATGGAGCATTTGCCCGGAAGATGAAGGCTGGACGCAGCGTAAGCCCAAGGGTATTCCTTATTACGAATACCTGCAGAAATATGAAGCGCTGGGCAAAACCTTTAACCCGGTAAAGTTCGATCCCTCCAAATGGGCAAAAGCCGCTAAAGATGCCGGCATGAAGTACCTGGTATTCACCACCAAGCACCACGATGGCTTTTGTATGTTTGATACCAAACAAACAGACTACCGCGTTACAGGCCCGCAGTGCGCTTTCAGCAACAATCCGCGGTCCAATATTGCCAAAGAAGTGTTTGACGCATTCCGGAAAGAAGGCATTCACGCCGGCGCCTATTTTTCCAAGCCCGACTGGCATACAGCGTATTACTGGTGGCCTTATTTTCCGCCCAAAGACAGGAATGTGAACTACGATATAAAAAAATATCCCGAGCGCTGGGAGCATTTTAAACAGTACACCTACAACCAGATAGAGGAGCTGATGACCGGCTATGGCAAAATAGACATCCTTTGGCTGGATGGCGGATGGGTACGTCCCCGTAAAACACAAACCAAGGAATCGCTTTCCTGGAACAAGACACAGCCGCAGGACCAGGACATTAACATGGCAGCCATTACCAAAATGGCGCGGCAGCACCAGCCGGGCCTGATAGTGGTAGACCGCAGCGTGCATGGGCCTTTTGAGAACTACCGCACACCCGAGCAACAGATCCCCGACAAGCCGCTCAGCTATCCCTGGGAAACCTGTATGACGATGGCCGGCTCCTGGTCTTATGTGCCTAACGACAAGTACAAATCCGTTAATACCATTATCCACAACCTGGTAGATATTGTGGCAAAAGGGGGCAACTATTTGCTCAATGTAGGTCCGGGTCCGGATGGTGAACTGCATGAAGCCGCCTATACTACCATGCATAATATCGGCTTGTGGATGCATGTAAACGGCGATGCCATCTACGGTACCCGTGCGGTAGCGCCTTATAAGGACGGCAAGGTTTGCTTTACCCGGAAAAAAGATGGCAGCGTATATGCTATATATTTGTTGGATGAAAATGAAAAGCTGCCGGCAGCAATTTCCTTTAAAGGCATTACGCCAGCTAAAGGCGCCAAAATGGTGATGCTGGGAACAAATGAAAAGCTGCGCTGGAAGCAGGCCGGCGATGCTGTAGAGATTAGCATACCCGCCGCTGTGCAACAAAAAGCGTGGCAGCATGCGGTAGCTATTAAAATAGATAAGGTTTCCTGATTGTTAGGAAACCTAATGATCAGAAGGGTGTTGATAATGAGAGGCAGCTGCTAAAAAAGAATATTTCATTTAGTTAATTCATTTTTAAGAGCTAGTAAAAAAATACGTGGAATAACGAATTATTAACGCGAAGGAAACAATAAATTAACAATATTGCGGATGTTACTATCCCCTGCATTGAAGTGAAGAACCTTATAATCAAAAGCTTTAACCATATCTCCATTGTTAATTTAAGATGAATCGTATCGCAAAAATACTGCTGGTTGATGATGACTACCAGTTTGGTAGCATCATCAAAAAGCATCTTGAATCTAAAGGGTTCGACATAGTACATTGTTATGATGGAGAAATAGCCTGGAAGAAATTTCAGAAGGAAGATTTTGATCTGATCCTGCTGGATATAATGATGCCTAAAAAAGACGGGTTTACGCTGGCACAGGAAATACGGAAAAAGAACGGGCTTATTCCTATTCTGTTTATTACCTCCCGCAGGCTGGACGAAGACCGTCTGGAAGGATTCCGCCTTGGTGGTGACGATTATATCACCAAACCATTCAGCATAGATGAGCTGGTGGCCAGGATGAAGGTATTCCTGAAAAGGAGCCTGCCCCGGCCCTCCAATGAGGAAAGTGAATTTACGTTGGGAAAGCTTACATTTAATGCAGAAAGCTTGGAAGTAAAAGATGAAAAGGGTGAGCGCATAGGCGTTATTACACCCAGGGAAGTAGCGCTAATTCGCTATTTCAAAGCAAATGCCAACCAAATACTAAAACGGGAAGAGATATTATTGAATGTTTGGGGGAAAGACGGCTTTTTCAGCGGCCGCAGCATGGATGTTTTTATTACCCGGATGCGTAAGCATTTTCGGGCCGATCCGCAAATACAGCTGGAAACACTGCATAACGTAGGCTTTCGCCTGAACCTTCCCCAGCCGGAAAAGGAAAATCAAAAGGAAGACAAGGATCACAAAGAGCACTAAATACCTATACACTTACATAACAGGGTTCAACCCAATCTTTATGTCATGAACTTTGAAAATGAACAACCCCGCCGACCCCGCGTGGGACAAAACCGGCCGCCTGCTCCGGGTGGTTACGGTAGTAACAGGAACAATGCCGGCGCTTACAACAGGGGCGGCCGTTTTAACCAGCAAAACAACCGGCCTGCACCTAAAAGGAAATTTCACAAACCGTCGAAGCAGGAAAGAAAGATTTATTTTATTGCACTGCTGCCCACTGCAGAAGCAGGGAAAGAGATCATTCGCCTGAAACAGGAATTTGCGGAACACTACGGCGCGCGCTTTGCGCTAAAGGTGTTGCCGCATATTACCATGCAGGTGCCTTTTACCGCCGATCCCCTGCTCGAAAAAACACTTACCGCCGGCCTGGCCGAATTTGCAGCAGGCGCCGCTCCCTTTGAAGTAACGCTGAACGGCTTCGGCACCTCCCAGTATAAGAACCAGCGGATCCTTTACATCCGGGTTGAGCAGGACGAAGCTATTATGAACATTCACCGGCAGCTGGCCGCTTTTCTGCGAAAAGAGTTTGGCTTTAGCCGTATGCTGGCCCGCGATACCTTTAAACCGCATATTACAGTCGCCTTTAACGATCTTTCCAGGGAGCAGCTGGAGGCGGCCTGGCCCGAATACGAGCAACGCCCTTTTAACATCTCCTTCAGGGTAAATAACCTCTATTTTATGCGGCATAACGGCGCCTCCTGGGAAGTGCTGCAAAAATGCCGGCTGGGCCAGCCGGTTCCGCCACCAGCAGCTAATCGTATTGCATAAAATCGTAACTTTAGTGCTGATGGAAACAGTGGCAGTTCAAAAATATAATTTAGACGAAGAACAGGAGAAAAAGGAGATCGTTCGCCATTACCGCGCATTATTAAGAGCTTTAAAGCCCAGGTTAAAAAAAGGTGACCGGGAACTGGTGCGTACCGCCTTTGAAATGGCGGCCGATGCACATAAAGACATGCGGCGTAAATCCGGGGAACCCTACATCCTGCATCCGCTGGCGGTGGCCCAGATATGCGTGGAAGAAATTGGCCTGGGCGTACGCTCGGCTATATGCGCATTATTACACGATACCGTAGAAGATACAGAGGTTACCCTGGAAGATGTGGAGCGCGAGTTCGGCAGCGAAATTGCCCACATCGTAGACGGCCTTACCAAAATATCCACTGTAATAGACTCCAGTACCAGCACCGCCCAGGCAGAGAATTTCAAGAAAATACTGCTTACCCTGGCAGATGATCCGCGCGTGATCCTGATTAAGCTGGCCGACCGCATGCACAATATGCGCACCCTGGACAGCATGAGCCGGGAAAAGCAGCTGAAAATAGCCTCCGAAACCGTATTTATCTATGCCCCGCTGGCCCACCGCCTTGGCTTGTATAACATCAAGTCCGAGATGGAGGACCTGGCCATGAAATACACCGAGCAGCAAACCTACCGGGATATTGCAAAAAGGCTCAAGGAAACCAAACGGGAGCGTACCCGGTACATTAACGAGTTTATTAAACCAATTAAGGAAGTGCTGCAGGAGGAGGGGTTTGACTTTGAGATCTATGGCCGCCCCAAATCCATCCACTCTATCTATAATAAAATCAAGACCAAAGGCGTGGCCTTTGAAGAGGTATATGACCTGTTTGCCATCCGTATTATCCTCAATTCTTCCATCGATAAGGAAAAGGCGGATTGCTGGAAAGTGTACTCCATCATCACCGACTTTTACCATCCAAGCCCCGAACGTACCCGCGACTGGTTAAGCAACCCCAAGTCAAATGGTTACGAAGCCCTGCATGTAACCGTAATGGGCCCCCAGGGTAAATGGGTGGAGGTGCAGATACGCTCCAAACGCATGAACGATTATGCGGAAAAAGGCCTGGCCGCCCACTGGCGCTATAAAGAAGGCAACCAGAGCGCTGCCAGCCAGGAGTCTAAGTTTGACCAGTGGTTTAGCCAGATACGGGAAATACTCAATAATCCCGATTCCAATACGCTCGACTTCCTGGCCGATTTCAAGAGCAATCTGTTTACCGAAGAGATCTATGTATATACGCCTAAAGGCGATCTGAAGATACTGCCTGTAGGCTCTACCGCGCTGGATTTTGCCTATGCCATACATAGCGCCATTGGCAACAAGTGTATTGGCGCCAAGGTAAACTATAAGCTGGTGCCTCTGAGCCATAAGCTGCGCAGCGGCGACCAGGTGGAGATTATTACCTCCAACAAGCAAAAGCCTTCCGAAGACTGGCTGAACTTTGTGCTCACCGCCAAAGCCAAGTCCAAGATAAAAGACGCGCTGAAAGAGGAAAAACGGCAAATAGCCATGGATGGCAAGGCCCAGCTGGAGCGCAAGCTGGATCATCTGAAAATATCCGCCAGCCAGTACAATATTAATGAGCTGGTACAGTTTTATAAACAACCTTCCCCGCTGGATTTATACTACCAGATCGCTATCAAAAATATTGATCTGAAGGAGCTGAAACAATTTAATGTGCTGGGCGATAAGCTGGAACCGCCTAAGGTGGTGAAGCTGCCGGAGCACCAGCCGGAAGATCACCTGAAGCATCAGCAGATGCCGGCTAAAAAAGATGCGGAGCTGATTATTTTCGGGGAAAGCTCAGACAAAATAGCCTATAAGCTGGCCAACTGCTGCCGCCCCATTCCGGGCGATGATGTATTTGGCTTCATAACCGCCAGCGAAGGCCTGAAAATACACCGCACCAACTGTCCCAATGCCGCACAGCTGCTTGCCAACTACGGCCACCGCGTGGTAAAAACCAAGTGGGTGAAGAACCGTGAAATATCCTTCCTTACCGGCCTGCGGATTATAGGCATGGATGATGTGGGAGTGATCCATAAGATCACCAACATTATTTCCGGGGAGCTTAAGGTGAATATTTCCGCACTTACCATTGAATCCAGGGAAGGGCTGTTTGAAGGGCTCATTAAAGTATATGTGCACGATAAGGAGGAGCTGGATGAGCTGGTAGACCGCCTGAAACGCCTGGATGGCATACAATCCGTAAACCGGCTGGAAGACTAGCGGCGCAGCCGTTGTATGTATATACATAGTAGCGCGCTACCGTAGCGCGCAAAGGTTTACAGGCGCGCAGAAAAATCTATAAATCTTCATATTTCGCCTTAATTTTGCCACTTCTTTTCTAAACTTACACAAATTATGGTAGATGTTTTGTTAGGCCTGCAATGGGGAGATGAAGGCAAGGGCAAGATTGTGGATTACTTTGCAGGTAAATATGACGTGATAGCCCGCTTCCAGGGGGGCCCCAACGCCGGTCATACTTTATACATCGGGGATCAGAAGGTGGTGCTGCATACCATCCCTTCAGGCGTGTTCCATGATAACACCGTTAACCTCATTGGCAATGGCGTGGTGCTGGACCCCGTAACCTTCCGTTTGGAATGCGAAAAGGTAACTGCACTCGGCGTAAACCTGCAGGAAAACCTGTTCATTGCAGAAAGAACACACCTGATAGTACCCACACACCGGGCGCTGGACAAAGCATCTGAAATAGCTAAAGGCAGCGAAAAAATCGGGTCCACCCTTAAAGGCATAGGCCCCGCCTATATGGATAAAACCGGCCGTAACGGCCTGCGCGTGGGCGATGTGCTGCTGCCTGATTTTAACGAGAGATATGCAAAGCTGAAAGAGAAACACCTGCACCTGCTGGCCGGCTACGATGAAGCCCGGGACGAGATTAACCAGGATATTATTAACTGGGAAAAAGACTTTTTTGCAGCCATAGAAGCGCTGAAAAAAATGAACATTGTAAACGGCGAATATTTCCTGAATAAAAAGCTGAAGGAAGGTAAGCAGGTACTGGCGGAAGGTGCGCAGGGCAGCATGCTGGACGTGGATTTTGGCACCTATCCTTTCGTAACTTCATCCAACACCATTTCTGCAGGCGTATGTACCGGTTTGGGCATTGCACCCAAATGGATAAGGGAAGTGATTGGCGTTACCAAAGCCTATTGCACCCGCGTGGGCGGCGGACCGTTCCCCACTGAGCTGCACGACGCCACCGGCGAAAAGCTGCGTGAAGTTGGCCGCGAGTTTGGCGCCACTACCGGCCGGCCCCGCCGTTGCGGATGGATTGACCTGGTAGCCCTGGATTATACCTGCATGCTGAGCGGCGTAACACAGCTGGTAATGACCAAAAGTGATGTGCTGGATGCGTTTGATGAAGTGTACGCCTGTACCGCCTACGAAGTAAATGGCGCTAAAACAAGGCAAATGCCGTTTCAGTTAACCAGCCTGGATGTAAAACCCGTATGGGAAAAATATGCCGGATGGAGTAATGAAGCTGCTGCCAACAGTAAGCAATACAGTGAGTTACCGGCCGAAATGAAAGCTTTTGTAAAGGAGGTGGAAGCATACCTGCAGGTACCTGTAAAATACGTTTCCAACGGGCCTGGCAGGGATCAGATACTGGAGCAGTAGAACTTAAAAAATTACAAAAAAAAGAGAAGAAAAAAAATTTGGCGAATAAAAAAAACTGTTAAAACTTTACGCTAACGAAATAAGTGAACCTATTATGAAACCGAGCATGATTAACGCTTCTTACATAGAGGCATGTTAGTGCGAGGTTCCATCTGGCCAATAAAAATTAAATACTATTTACAGATGAAATCGAAATCTGATAACGAAAAAGAGAACAAAAAACCTACTTCGCCCAAGCCAACCAAAGGAGCTCCCAAGGCTGCTGCCAAGCCCAAAAAAGAAGTAGACGATGAGGATGAGGAAGATGATGAGGAGGAAACTCCGAAGAAATCTGCTGCAAAAAAATCAGATAAGCCAGCCTCCAAAAGAAGCAGGAACGACGATGATGATGATGATATAGACGATGACGACGATGATATAGATGATGATGATGACGCATGGGAGAAGGGAGAAGATGAGGATTATGATCCTGACTTCGAAGAGTTTGATATGCCCAAACCTAAAGCACGCCGTGGCCGCCCGGGTAAAAAATCCAGCGATGATGACGATGACCTGGGCTTTGACGATGAGTTCAAAGACATGGACCTGTTTAACGACAGGGGCTTTGATGATGACGATGATGATTTCTAAGCGTTAAAACAAAGCATTATCAGGATATTTCACGATTTTCCAGTAGTCAATCTTAAAGTTTTTAAACAGCAAATGTTGAATTGGTCTAACCGGTTCAACATTTGTTGTTTTTTGGACAGCAATGATTATCACTCACCGTATAACCGCTATGAAGCGTTGCTCGGCGCCGGTGTGCTGGAATACATTGCATTGCCCGCCGGCAGCGCATTTGCCGCCCTTCAGCAATTTCATGATACCAGCCATGACTGGCTGTTCGGCCACCTGTCTTACGATCTGAAACAGGAAACAACCCAGCTGCTGCCGGGCAACGGCAATCCCCTTGTAACATTTAAGAATAACCGCAGCAACGGCATTGCCTTTCCCGACCTGTATTTTTTCAGGCCCCAGGTAGTGATGCTGCTGCAGGGGCAGCAGGTGCGCATAGGAGGGGAGAATTTTACCAGGCAGCAGGCCGGTGAAATTTATGAGGCCTGCCTGCAAATGCCGGCTAACATACAGCACCGGCATCATACCATTACCAGCCGGCCCCAAAGCCATTTGCCCCGCGCTGCCTACCTCAAAACCGTAAGAGCGCTGCAGGAGCATATTCACCGCGGTGATTGCTATGAGGTGAATTTTTGCCGCGACAATTTTATCTCCGGTGTTAACGTACATCCCTTAACGTTGTTTGACAGGCTGAATCGCTTGTCGCCTGCCCCCTTTGCCGCCTATTACCGCCTGGAAGACCAGTACCTGCTGTGCTCCAGCCCTGAGCGGTTCCTGCAGCAGCAGGGCCATAGCATTATTTCACAGCCCATAAAAGGCACCACCCGGCGCTTTGCGGATGCCGCGCAGGATGCGCAGGCCCGCGCCGATCTGTACCGGAGCGCCAAAGAACGTGCAGAAAATGTAATGGTGGTTGACCTGGTGCGTAATGACCTGGCGCATACCGCTACCCAGGGCAGCGTGCAGGTAGCCGAGCTGTTTGGCATATACTCCTTTGCGCATATGCATCATATGATCTCTACTGTAAAGGCTACACGGCAGGAAAATATGCCTTTCACCGCTGTAATACAGCATGCCTTTCCCATGGGCTCAATGACCGGCGCGCCTAAACTAAGGGTGATGGAGCTTATTGACCAGTATGAGCCGGTACGCCGCGGCTTATTTTCCGGGGCGCTGGGCTATATAACCCCTTCCGGCGATTTTGATCTGAATGTAGTGATACGGAGCATCCTGTACAACGCAGCCAGCCGGCATCTTTCTTTTCCTACCGGCTCCGCTATTACGTTTTACAGCAGTCCTGAAAAAGAGTGGGAGGAGTGTTTGCTGAAAGCAGAAGCCATGATGAAAGTGATCTGAAGTAATTACGAATTGGAGGCGGGGCTTGTTTGGGGGCTCGCCCCCGTTCGTAATTGATAAATTCCTAATTATCACTGCACCAGCTGCTCCATTGCCTGTTGTATGTCCGGGTAAGAAAATTGAAATTCCAGCTCCTGTATTTTCCGCGACGATACCAGGGTGCTTTTCAGTACCTCTGTGCTCATTTCGCCCACGGCCAGCTTCAGGGCAAAGGCCGGTATATGTACGGGAATAAAGCTGTTGCCTTTGGCGGCTTTTGCCATGGTCATGATCAGCTCCTTGTGCCGTACGGGCTGCGGCGCCACGGCATTAAAAATGCCGGTTAGCTGAGGGTTAACAATAGCATTAAAATACAGGCGTACCAGGTCGTGCAGGTGAATCCAGCTAACCCATTGCTCCCCGCTGCCCAATATAGTGGCAAAGCCAAACCGCAGGGGTTTATAAAACTCTTTCATGGCGCCGCCGTTACGGTTTAAGGCAATGCCGGTACGGAATATTACCACATCTTTATTCAGCTGCTGCATTTGCAGCGCGCCGGCTTCCCAGGCCTGGCAGGTGCTGCCCAGGAAATCATCGGCCGGCGGGTCGGTTTCTGTAAAAGGTGTAGCAGCGCCCGGGTTTTCCCCGTAATAGCCTGTGCCGGAGGCGCTGATGAACTTACGCACCTTGTTGGGGTGCTGTTGTAAGGTGTTGAATAACAGCTGGCTGCTTTGGGTACGGCTTTCCAGTATCTCTTTTTTGTAGGCAGCTGTCCAGCGATGGGCGCCCACATTGGCGCCGGCCAGGTGTACAATAAAATCAGCTGCCTGCACGGCAGCAATATCTATGGTTTGTTGCCGCAGGTCCCAGCGGGCATAGGTAAGCAGGCTGTTGCCGGAATTTGTGTGCGTATGTGGCTGACGGCTTAGGACGATTACATGATAACCATGTTCAGTAAGCAAGTGTGTAAGCGCTTGACCAACAAATCCCGTACCCCCGGTTATTAACACTGTTTCCATCAGGCTAAAAACGGTTCTGAATTAAAATTTTCTAAATGTACTGAATAAAAGCAAATACTGTGCTGTACACAGTTTATTATGGTTGAAACCCGTTACCGCGCTTGCAGCCGGGGTAAAACCGTATGCGCTGACGGCGTCAATAGCGCCGGCGGCATTTTAAGACCGGCCGCCGTACAAACCGATCCCCGGCCGTTGATCCGGCGGGCGCTTTTTACCCCGCCAGCGCTGATAATGCCCCGCAGGCCCCGCCCTTATTCCACTTTGCGAAACGCAAATTTTCGTGTAGGTTTGACTGTAAAATTTTCCCGGAGGTATGGCCCGTAGCCTACAACAATATAGAATGAATTTACGTTACCACATTATTTAAAACATTATACCGATGCTATACCGAATTTCTTTGCTGGCCTGCCTGATTTTTTGTGGCGGAACCCTCATGGCGCAAAAAATATCTTACTCAGAACCGGAACGGGACGATTATAAAAGCACTGAATTTGAGATTATAGGCCGGGTAGCCGGTAATATAATGGTATATAAAAGTGACCGGGGCGATAATGCGGTGTCTGTATATGATAACGCCATGCAGCTGAAACAGCGGGTAAAGCTGGATTTTTTACCCCGGAAGATCATCAGCATAGATTTTATAGCATATCCCAGCAAGGTATTCATGATTTACCAGTTCCAGCGTAAGGATGCCGTATACAGCGTATGCGCCATCATGGATCCTGAAGCTAAGTTTGAGCAGTCGCCCATTGTAATAGACTCTACCCGTATTGGCTATTATTCCAAGGAAAATAAAGTGTATTCCGTAGAATATTCAGAAGACAAAGGCCGCATACTGGTTTATAAGATTAACCAGGATAAGGAGGATAATAACGTGTTCTACACCTTCCAGTACGATAGCTCCTTTAATTTTGTGAATAACAGCCGGCTGTCGCTGCCCATGGAAAAAAAGTCTTTCCTCAGCAATTTTACCCTTACCAACGCGGGCGACTTAATATTTACAAAGCTGGAACGCACCAACAACCGGGATTATACGGTAAAAGGCGACCTGGTTATTAAAAGGTCTGCCGTAGACTCTTTTGAAATAACGCCCCTGAAGCTGGAAAACCAGCTGCTGGATGAGGTGAAGATGAAGCTGGATAATAACCAGCACCGCGCCCTTATTACGGCCTTCTATTATAAGCAGAAACGGGGCAACGTGGATGGCCTTTACATCAGCAAATTCGATTACGACCAAAACCAGCTGATCTACGAAAAGCTGGTGCCCTTTTCCAATGAGCTGAAGATGAATGCCCGGGGCGAATCCTCTACCAATGCAGCTTTCAACGACTATTTCATTCGCCGGATCATTAATACCAAAGACGGCGGTTTCCTGGTAACGGCAGAATCTTTTTATACCACCTCCCGTTACCAGCCCTGGAACCGCTGGAATTATATGTACGGCCCCTACGGCGGTATGGGTTACCCGTACTCCTACTACTATTCGCCGTACTCCCCCTGGTATTACAGCCCCTGGGGATGGAACAACTCCCAGGGCAACCGCTATCACTATGATAATGTAGCCATCCTGTCGTTTGACGATACCGGCGACCTGCAGTGGAGCAACTTTGTACGTAAAAGCCAGTTCGACGACGGGGCCGACCTGTACCTGTCGTACATGATGGTGAACATTGGCAGCGAGCTGCGTTTCCTGTATAATGAGCTGGACCGCCGCAACTATATCTTAACAGACAACAGCATACAGCCCGATGGAAAGATCAGCCGTATGCCCACGTTGCGCAACCTCGACAAAGGGTTTACCTGGATGCCCCGTTACGGGAAACAGATCAGCAGCCGCAGTGTGTTAATACCCTGCATTTACCGGAGCTATATTTGCTTTGCAAAAATTGACTTTTAATTACACCTTTGCACTGTGGTAAGATTTTTCCGCTCCGGCAATCCGCTAACGGTATTGCTGCTGTTAATATATACATTACTGGTTAAGTTTTTTTACCTGCTACATCCGTCAACCTTTATCGCCGACGGATCAGAAGGGCTTTTATATGACCTGCTGGTAAAATGGCTGCAGGCGCTGGTGGGCAAAAGCCCGCTTTTTTTTACTTCCATAGCCATTTTGCTGCTGTTCCTGCAAACCCTGCTGCTTACCCGCATTATTAACCACCATCGCCTGTTCCCGAAGGCTACCTACCTGCCGGCCATGAGCTACCTGCTGTTTACCTCCTTATGGCAGGGGTGGAATGTGTTTTCACCGGCCCTGCTGGTAAACTGCATTATGCTGTGGGTATTTGCCAGCACAACAGAGCTGTACACCCGCACATCAGCAAGGGATGTGGTGTTTAATATCGGCTTTGCCCTGGGCGTAGCCGGCCTGTTCTATTTTCCGGCTATTGTGTTTTGCGTGCTGCTGCTCATAAGCCTGCTTATTATGCGGCCTTTCCGGCTGGCAGAGTGGATTATTGCGCTGCTGGGGCTTATTTGCCCGCTGTACCTGCTGGGCACTTACTTGTTTATTACCAACCATGGGGCGTTGTTGAAAAACATACCCCGCATAGGCCTTAGCCTGCCTGTTATTAATGATTACAAGGTTTGGGGCGCCTTAATAGCAAGTGTGTTCTTTTTCGTTGTAGGATGGTTGCTGCTGCAGCGCCCGCTTATGAAAATGCTCATACAAACCCGCAAAACCTGGGCCGTGCAGATCGTGTATGTGATGGTAGCCATTGTAGTGCCGTTGTTCAATGTGCATTTTTCGCCCGACTATTGGGTATTGGCCGTTATGCCCATGTCGCTGTTCATCGGTAACGTGTACTGGACCATTACCAATGAAACCGTAGCGGGCATTATACACTTTATTACCCTGGGCTACGTAATTGTAATGCAGTATTTCAGCTGATAAGTGAATGGATTATAAGAATGATATATATATGCATCACACTATCAGCTTATTAAGCCAGCAGTGGTGTATATTGGTACAGGCGGCTATTGAAATGTGCAGGCGGCTTCCTAATTTTGCAATTTACCCGTATTATTGATTAAAGATTTTCACATGAAATTTGGTGTTGTCACCTTTCCCGGTTCTAACTGTGATCATGATATGATTGATGCCCTGCGCAACGACCTGGGACAGGAAGTAATTGAACTGTGGCATAAGGATAAAGACCTGAGCGCATTTACTACCAGGGATTGTATTGTGCTGCCGGGCGGCTTTTCCTATGGCGATTATATGCGTTGCGGCGCAATTGCCAGGTTTAGCCCTATGATGCAGAGCGTAATAGAGTTTGCCGGTAAAGGCGGCCGCGTAATAGGCGTGTGCAATGGTTTTCAGATACTGTGCGAAGCCGGCCTGCTGCCGGGCGTGCTGCTGCGTAACCAAAACCAGCAGTTCGTATGTAAAAATGTTTACCTGAAAAGTGAAAATACAGCCGCATCCCTTACCAAAGATGTAGCCGGCCGGCCGCTGATGATACCGGTAGCCCATGGCGAAGGCCGTTATTATGCAGATGATGCTACATTGGACAGCCTTTCAAAGCATAACCAGGTATTGTTCCGCTATTGCGATGAATTTGGTAATATTGTGGAACCCGCCAATCCAAACGGCGCTATCCGTAACATAGCCGGCATCTGCAATAAAGAAAGAAACGTTTTTGGCATGATGCCGCATCCGGAGCGGGCTACCAGCCGCGCTTTGGGTAATACAGACGGTCAGCTTATATTCCAGAGCCTGATCGCCAATAATTAAAACACCAGAACCAAACCAACCATTTAAAAAAAGAAAAATTGATTATGAAGAGATTGTTCATCGCACTGCTTTTATTTGCCGCACCCGTGCTGGCAAGTGCACAGATTGAAAATCCGGTAAAATGGAGCTTCGTTTCCAAAAAGATCAATGACAAAACCTATGAGCTGCATATGACAGCTACCATAGAGCCCGGCTGGCACCTGTATGCGCAGGAAGCCGGGGAAGGACCGGTACCCACCTCATTCAAATTCTCCAAAAATCCGCTGATAGTTACTACCGGCAGGGTAAAGGAAGACGGTAAACTGCACAAAGCTTTTGATAAGAACTTCGATTCAGAGCTGAAATACTACGAGAACCAGGTAAACTTTGTTCAAACCGTTACCGTAAAAGGTAAAGCGGCTACCAAAGTGAAGGGCTCCGTTGAGTTTATGGTGTGTGACGATCACCAATGCCTGCCGCCCAAGGAAATTGAGTTTGCAATAGGCGTTGGCGGAAAGTGAGCCCCTGTTTAGCAAGTCATTTGTAACTGGCAGTTTGCAGGTCAGCAAGCTGCCTTTTCTCTATTTTAAGCCCATGATAAACCACCATGAAGTACTTACTCGCTGTTTTAATATACATGCTGGGCGCCGCTGCAACCGCGCATGCCCAGGACTCCATCGCTGCTGTAGTTAAATGGCAGTATGCTGCCGAGAAAAAAGAAGACGGTAAATATGTGCTGCACCTGAAAGGCACCATTGATAAAGGCTGGCAGCTTTTTTCCACCACCATGAGCGATGATGAGCCCAATACCCGTGTGGTGCTGGACACAACCAAAGCCGGCACCGCTACCTTAACCGGCGTAACAGAGGCTGGTAAGGTAAACAGCCGGAAAGAGCCGCTGCTCGACAACATCAATATTAAATACTTTGAGAATGAGGTAGAGCTGCTGGCCACTGTGCAGCTGAAACCCGGCGCTGATAAAGTAGCCGGCAGCGTGAACTTTATGGCCATTAAAGGAGAGGAGGTGGTAGGACCGGAAGAAGTGCCGTTCAAGTTCAGCCTGGATGCAGCCGGCAACCTGGCCAGTGTGGCAGCCGGCCTGCAGGAGTCTGCCGGCGCCGCGCAGTCACTGAAGCGCAGCAGCATTACGCTGGATAACCCGGCCAACACCTGCGGCGGCATTGGACACGAAGGTAAAAAAAGCCTGTGGGGCATATTCGTACTGGGGCTGCTGGGCGGCTTTATTGCGCTGCTTACGCCCTGCGTGTTTCCTATGATACCGCTTACGGTTTCTTTCTTCACCAAAAAATCCGAAGAAAAAAGCAAGGGCGTAATGAACGCTGTTATCTACGGCTTTTTCATTTTCCTGATTTATGTGCTGTTAAGTTTGCCCTTTCATTTTCTGACTTCCTTGAACCCCGAAATACTGAATAATATATCCACCAACGTGTGGCTGAACCTGTTCTTTTTTGTGATCTTCATTGTATTTGCCATTTCTTTCTTTGGCTATTTTGAGATCACCCTGCCCAGCGGCCTTGCCAGCAAGGTAGATGCAAAAACCAGCGTAGGCGGTATTGTGGGTATTTTCTTCATGGCGCTTACATTGGCGCTGGTATCTTTTTCCTGTACCGGTCCTATACTGGGCTCATTGCTGGCAGGCTCCCTTTCAACAGATGGTGGGGCCATGCAGCTTACCATGGGCATGGCCGGTTTTGGTTTTGCGCTGGCGCTGCCCTTTGCAATTTTTGCGCTGTTCCCCGGCTGGCTGAAGTCACTGCCCAAATCCGGCGGCTGGCTTACTACTGTAAAGGTGGTGCTGGGTTTTGCCGAAGTGGCAATGGCTATCAAATTCCTTTCTAACGCCGACCTGGTGATGCACTGGGGCCTGTTGAAAAGGGAAGTGTTTTTTGCCATCTGGATCATTATAGGTTTTTGCATTGTGCTGTACCTGTTCGGTAAGATCCGTTTTCCGCACGATGCGCCGCTGAAAAAGCTGAAGCCCGGCCGTATGATAGCAGCGCTTATTTTCCTGGCGTTTACGCTGTACCTGGTACCGGGCGTTACCAATACTTCTTATGCCAACCGTGCCCTGATCAGCGGTTTCCCGCCGCCGTTATCCTACAGCATATATGGCAATGATGCCGCAAAGGGTGTGGAGGCCAATGTGGTGAACGATTATGAGAAAGCGCTGCAGCTGGCCAAAGAGCAGCATAAGCCTATACTGGTGGATTTTACCGGCTGGGCCTGTGTAAACTGCCGTAAGATGGAGGAAAATGTGTGGCCAAAAGATGAGGTAAAAACATTGATCCGGGAAGATTACATACTGGTATCGTTGTATGTGGATGACCGTAAGCTGCTGCCGGAAGATGCGCAGTTCCTGTTCACTACCGCCAACGGGCATAAGAAGGAAATAAAAACCGTGGGAGATAAGTTTGCCACCATGCAAACAGAGAATTTTTCCAACAACTCCCAACCTTTTTATGTGTTAATCAGCCCGGATGAAAAGCTGCTCACCCGCCCGGTTGGCTATACGCCGGATGCCAAGGCTTATGCCAGCTGGCTCAAATGCGGGCTGGAGGCCTTTAAAAGCACCAGTGGCGCTATCGGGAAAAAGTAAGTGTAACATATTGCTGATATAAAGAGAAAGAGGCGGTGCTGAAATTTCAGACCGCCTCTTTCTATACCAGGTATTTAAAAGAGAATGCGTTAGGTAGGTTTATCCCGTCCTAAAACGCAAATCCCAACAGCTCGTTTGCCGCAATCTTCTGCTGCTGGCCGGTTTGCAGGTTTTTAATGCTCAGCGTATTTTCCTGCAGCTCTGTTTCGCCAATGATCACCACAAATGGAATACCCCGTTTATCGGCATACTTCATTTGCTTATCCATTTTGGCCGGCTCGTGAAAAACCTCTGCCGCAATGCCTTTGTCGCGCAGCTGCATTACATGGTTAAAAGCAACGGGTAAGGCGGCTTCGCCCAGGTTCAGGAACAGCACTTTGGTGCCCTGTTGCGCAGTAGCAGGAAACAGCTGCAGCTCTTCCAGCACATCGTAAATACGGTCTACCCCAAACGAAATGCCCACACCGGATAATCCCGGCAGGCCAAACAGCCCGGTAAGATCATCATAACGGCCGCCGCCGCCAATGCTGCCCATTTTTACTGCAGCCGGCGCCTTAGCCTCTACGATCAAGCCGGTATAATAATTTAGCCCGCGCGCAAGGGTTACGTCTACAACCGGTTCGCTTTGAAAACCTCCTAACCCGCTGGTCAGCACAAAGGTTAATTCTTCAATGCCTTTTTGCGCTGTAGCAGAGCCCTGCAACAGTACTTGCAACTGCTGCAGCTTTTCATGGTTGTTGCCCTCAATCCGCAGAAAGTTGTTGATGATGTCTACCTCCTGCCGGGAAAGGCCGCGGGCCAGCAATTCCTCATTCACCCCGGCTTCGCCTATCTTGTCTAATTTATCAATGGCAATGGTAATATCCGTCAGCAGCTCGGGCTTACCTATTTTCTCCGCCAGGCCGCTTAATATTTTCCGGTTGTTAACCCGCACTTCGTAGCCCTGCATGCCCAGCTTTGTAAATACGCGGTCGTATATCATCAGCAGCTCCACTTCATTCAGCAGGGAGTTGCTGCCCACCACATCCGCATCGCACTGGTAAAACTCGCGGTAGCGGCCTTTCTGCGGCCGGTCGGCCCGCCATACGGGCTGCATCTGGTAGCGTTTGAAGGGCAGGGCCAGCTCGTGCTGGCTCATTACCACGTAACGGGCAAAGGGAATGGTGAGGTCATAGCGCAGCGCTTTTTCGCAGATCAGGGTGGCCAGCTCGCGGCTGTCCTTTGCCTGCTGGGCGCGGCCAAGTATATCGCCATTGTCCAGGATCTTAAAAATCAGCTTATCACCTTCTTCCCCGTATTTGCCGGTAAGTGTGCTGAGGTTTTCCATGGCTGGCGTTTCCAGCGGCTGAAAGCCGAACAGCTCAAACGTTTCACGGATGGTCTGAAAAATATATTGCCGTTTCTTCACCACCGCCGGCCCAAAATCGCGGGTGCCTTTGGGAATGCTGGGTTTTATCATGGAATGAATAATTAAGAATTAAGAATTAATTGCCGTGGGCAGCACTGGTTGCCGCTTGTTGAATAATCCGCTCACAGGCTGCATATATCATATTATATACCGGTTCAAAAAGCGCATCGTCATACCAGGGGTCGGGCACTTCCTGCTGGTTGGCCAGCAGCAGCTGTACCTTTTGCTGCTGCGCTTTGCTGTGGGCTTTGCGCAGCACATCGCGGTAGTTGTCCAGGTCCATTACATAAATGTGGTCAAACCGCTCAAAGTCGGCCACACTGAACTGCCGGCCACGGAGCCCCGAAATATCCACCCCATGCCGGCGCGCCACCTTAACGGAGCGGTGGTCCGGCGGGTCGCCGATATGCCAGCTGCCGGTACCTGCGGAATCTATTTCCCAATTTAACCCATGTTGTTGCGCCAGGTGCCTCAAAATGCCCTCTGCCAGCGGCGAGCGGCAAATATTGCCCAGGCATACCATTAATATTTTCATATGAAAGCCGGTTTGGCCGGGACCGCAAACCTACAAGATTTTGCGGGAAGTGCATATATGGAAAATAAGGCCCCGCTGCATCTATTTACCAAATGGTTCCTGCAAAACCGCTGAGGTCAGCAAAACCTTAACTATCTCATTAACAATTGATAAATATATTATCAATAAATAAGGCGATAAAAAAGTTTATACCTGCAAAAGCAGCAGCACTGGCCATTTGACCACTTAGGGCCGGCAAGTTTTAACATTTTACTGCGCCCAAATGTATGAGATTAAAAAAATAATTTTTGTATAATTGTAACTTACTAACAATGCTAATGCAACAGGAAAGATCAAGTCGAAGGCGGATACAAGTAGCTTACCGCCCATTGGGGGAATTGTTGAGAGGTATATTTTTTCTGCTCTTTGGATTATTCGCCTTTTTTGCTGAAAAGCTGGGCTGGGGTGACTTTCAGTTATCTCCCACGGTTATGAACATTTTTGGTGCAGTACTGGTGGCGTATGGGTTATTTCGTGTATACAGGGGTGTAAAACACTTATTTTTTAATAAACGAACAGAAGAAAACTAACCGGAGGAGCTATATTATGTTTTTGAAAGTAATAAAGCATAAGACGGCTTGGCTGGCAGTGTTAGCGGCTTGCCTGTCTGCGTGCAATACCGGAAACAGTAACCGGCCAACAGATACGCCAACATCAGGCACCATTCATATCAGTGTGGATGAAACCTATGAGCCGTTAATAGAGGCGGAGCTGAAAGTGTTCCATTCCCTGTATCCGAATACGCATATAATAGCGGATTACAAACCGGAAGCAGAATGTTTTAAAGATCTTTTAAATGATAGTGCGCGTTTGATCATTGCAACGCGCGAGCTGAACGCCCAGGAAAACGCTTACTTCAAACAGATCAAGATTTCTCCGAGAAGTATGCTGCTGGCCTGGGATGCGCTGGCATTGGTTACCAACCGTGAAAACCCCGACTCCATTTTAACAATGGACCAGGTGCGTAACATCATGGACGGCACAGATAAAGAGCGCAAATGGCAGATTGTTTTTGATAATCCAAACTCCAGCACGGTAAGGTATATACGCGATTCCCTCAACAAGGGAAAGCCGCTGCCGCCCAATACCATGGCGGCTAAAACCAACCCGGAGGTGGTAGACTACGTTGCCAGAAACAAAGCCGCCATTGGCGTGATCGGTGTGAACTGGATATCTGATCCCAATGACTCCACCTCAATCGAATTTACCAACAAGGTAACAGTGGTAAAGGTGCGGGCCGATTAC
Source organism: Chitinophaga sp. (assembly GCF_035761305.1). GTDB lineage: Bacteria > Bacteroidota > Bacteroidia > Chitinophagales > Chitinophagaceae > Chitinophaga. Next base: position 25,853 of record NZ_DASTRI010000120.1, read on the forward strand.
GGGTCGGAATTTGTGAAGCCTTACCAGGCATATATTGCTACTGGTTCCTATCAGCTGAAGCGTGGCTGCTTCTTTGTGCTCAGAGAGCCTTACAGGGGCCTGGGCACGGGATTTGCAACCTTCCTCGGCAGTTATGAAGGCCAGTTGGTGATCAAAAGATTCAGATTATTCCCGGCCAGAATCAATGCAGTATTCAGGGAAGCCAATATTCAATAAGTTAAAAAAACACAACACAACTAAAACCAGATTGCTCATGAACAGACGGAAAAGCTTAATTGTAGCATTGCTGTGCGTCGCGAATGGCGTTATGGCTCAATCTGTAGAAGATGGATTAAAAGACATTTACTATGGCAAATACAGATCTGCCATCGGAACATTTGAAAAAGTAAACGCAGCCAAACCAGACGAAAGAGCATACTACTATGAAGGTATTGCACAACTGAGCCTGGAGCATAAAGACAGTGCGGCAGCCGTTTTCCAGAAAGGCCTGCAGGCTGTGCCCAACTCTCCCCTGTTACAGGTAGGTATGGGCCGTATAGACCTGATGAACGGCAACACCGCAGCTGCCAAGCAAAAATTTGAAGCAGCCAGCACCGCAACAGAAGGCCGTAACGGCGATGTTGCCCGTGCTATTGCAGACGCCAACACTTCTGTTAAAGGCGGCGACCGCGGTTATGCGCTGACCATAATGGAAAAGCTGCTGAACAACGAAGGCCGTAGAAGAAAAGAACAATATACCGCTACCGTAGCCGACTATATTGAAATGGGCGATGCCTATCGCGCGCTGGGTGGTGAAAACGGCGGTAAAGCCATTTCCACCTATGATAAAGCGCTGGAGCTGGACCCCAACAATGCAGAAGCGATCATGAAACAGGGTTTGGTAAACTACAACGCCAAGCTGCTGCAGGAAGCGGTGAACGACTGGACAAAAGCCACCAACGTTGATCCTAAATATGCACCTGCATACTTTGAGCTGTTCGAGTTCTACATCACTCCTAAAAAGAACCAGCTCTCCTGGGATAACGCAGCTACCTACCTGCAGAAGTATATGGAAGTAGGCGATCCTGCTGATAAGCTGAAGAACGAATACTACCTGGCCGCAATCTCTTTCTACAAGAAAGATTATGAAGCCGCCATCACTAAAGCTAAAAGCGTGATGCCTACCGTTACTGAGCCTGAAGAAAAGGCCAAGTTCACCCGCCTGGTAGCAGATGCTTACCTGCAGAAAGGCGACTCCATGACCGCTAAGCAAACCATGGATGAATATGTGAAAGCTGTAGGCGACAGCAAGCTGGAAGCCAACGACTATAAGCTGTTAAGCGAAATCTACGGCCGCGTAAAAATACAGGACAGCGCACAGGCTGCCATCACCGACTCGCTGGCCTCTGTATACCTGGAAAAATATGCAACGCTGGACACCACTAAAGATGTGGACCACTACCGTGAAGTAGCAGAGAAATTTAAATCCCTGCGTGACTATGCCCGTTCCGCCCAATGGTATGGCAAGCTGGCCACCGACTTTACCGATGAGCAGAACCCCGGCAAAATCCAGGATTACTTCTGGAAAGGCACCATGGAAATTTATGCAAATAAACCGGCCGACGCCGACTCAACCTTTGGCGCTTTTGTAGCCAAATACCCGAACCAGGAAGCCCTGGGGCTATACTGGAGAGGACGGGCCAACATGCTGAACGACCGGGAAGCCAAGGAAGGCACTGCCGTACCGTATTTCCAGAAATTCTTTGAAGTAGGCGGCGAGTCTAAAATGAAAAGCAACCTCCTGATGTACCCTTATCAGTACATGATGATCTATTACTATAATAAGGAAGACAAGGAGAACCTGAAAACCTGGATGGATAAAGTGCTGGCATTGAACCCGAATGACCAGGCCGCCAAGCAGATCCAGGAAAATATGGCAAGTACGGCAAAAGCCAGTACAAAAGCCCAACCTGCTACACAGAACAAGAAATAAGCAGCCATAAAATCATTACTGCCTGAAAAGGGGAGCGCTTGCCAAAAGCGCTCCCCTTTTTAACTTTTTAATAGTTCCACTTCAGCCCGATTTTTGTTAAATTACAGTAAACGTAGAGGATAAGTAGATTACTGGTTATTTCCACAAAATCAGACGGTATGATAAAACAACTCGTTATTATAGCACTGTTGTCAGGTGCAGCAAACAGCTTAATGGCCCAATCCGTAGAAGACGGGCTTAAGGATTTGTACTATAACAAATACGAATCTGCCAAACAAACCTTTAATAAGGTAATAGCTTCCAAGCCGGACGAACGCGCCTATTATTACCTGGGAATTGCCGACCTGGAAATGGAAGACAAGGCCGCTGCTGCAGCCGACTTTCAGAAAGGGCTGCAGGCCGTTCCCAATTCACCCCTGCTACAGGTGGGTATGGGGCGTTTAGACCTCATAAATGGCAATGCTGCCGCCGCCAAACAAAAATTTGAGGCAGCCAGCACCGCCACAGAAGGCCGTAACGGCGATGTGGCCCGGGCCATTGCCGACGCCAATACGGAAATTAAAGGCGGCGACCGCGGCTACGCACTGGCTGTAATGGAAAAGCTGCTGAATAATGAGGGGCGTAGGAAAAAGGAAATGTATACCCCCACTGCCGCCGACTATATTGAGCTGGGCGATGCGTACCGCGCCCTGGGCGGTGAAAACGGCGGTAAAGCTATCAGCGCCTACGACAAGGCCCTGGAACTGGAGCCAAACCGGGCAGAAGCAGTCACCAAGCAGGGAATTGTAAACTATAATGCCAAGCTGCTGCAGGAAGCAGTAAACGACTGGACCAAAGCCGCCAGCATGGACCCTAATTATGGTCCCGCATATTATGAGCTGTACCAGTTTTATATTACTCCCACCAAAAACCAGCTTTCCCTGGAAAATGCCGCCAAATACCTGCAAAAGTATATAGATGTGGTAGGCACCGGGGCTGGTAAAATGGAAAATGAATATAACCTGGCCGCCATCTCTTTCTATAATAAGAATTACGATGCCGCCATCAGCAAGGCCAAAAGCATGCTGCCCCAGGCCAAAGACGCCTATAAAGCCAAGTTTACCCGCCTGATAGCAGATGCGTACCTGCAAAAGGGCGACTCCATGACAGCCAAGCAAACCATGGATGAATATGTAAAAAGCGTACCCGACAGCGCGTTGGAAATGAACGACTATAAGCTGCTCAGCGCTATTTACAGCCGTATTAAGGCGCCGGACTCTACCCAGCAGGCTGCCATTGACAAACAGTCGATCAATTACCTGGAAAAATATGCCGAAGCAGATACCACCAAAGATGTGGACCGCTATGAGGAAGTAGCCAAGGCCTATATTAATGCCGGTGTTTATGACAAAGCCGCCGACTGGTATAAAAAAATGATAGACCTGAAAACCCAGCTCAAACAAACACCCAGCGCGCTGGACTATTATAATGTAGGGCAAAACTATTTCCGGGCCGCCGGCGCTACCACGCCAGCTGATACGGTACTGCTGAACCGGGCCGATAGCGCCTTTGCCGCGTTGTCGGAGAAATTCCCGGACATTACCACCGGTTACTACTGGCAGGGATCGGTAAATGCCGTAAAGGATGCCGAAGCCAAAAAGGGGCTGGCGGTTCCTTATTACCAGAAGTATATTTCCATGGCTGAGTCAGATGCGGAAAAAAACAAGGTAGGTCTTATAAAAGCCTACACCTATATATTGGTATATTATTACAACAAGGAAGATAAGCCGAATATAGACAAGTATATGGCCAAGCTGCTGGAGCTGGACCCCAACAGCCAGGCTGCCAAACAGATCAAGGAAAATATGTCTAACGCCAATAAAACCAGGACACAGGCCGGAAAATCCGGGCGGTAAAAGATATAATTCATTCGCAATGAATGGTTAACGATGTGAGCCGCCCGCAAAAAGGGCGGCTCACTTTATTTTTAGCCGTTAAAACCTGGTTAGCGCGCATTCAGTACCACTACATTAAGTGTAGCCACCGTGTACCGACGGGGTTTTCCTGTTTCCGATTGGTAAAAAAAGATAATATTTTAGACATTCATAGATTTGTATTTTGCCGTTTGTTGCAGTATTTTTGCACATTCGCGAGAACGTTTTATTGGGAAGCTTATGTTTTTAGACATTGAATTCTTGTCAGCAACTACTCCTTTCAGCTATTTTCCTATTGTTCTGCAGCTGTTGGCTGCCCTGGGCTTTGTAGGTATCACTATGGTGGCTACGCACTTCCTCGGTCCTAAAAGGAAAACCAAAGACAAACTCATTAACTTTGAAAGTGGAATTGAACAGATCGGGAATGCGCGGCAACCCGTTGCTATTAAATATTTCCTGACTGCCATTTTGTTTGTATTGTTTGATGTGGAGGTAATATTCTTCTATCCCTATGCCGTTAATTTCAGGGAGCTGGGATGGGAAGGATTTCTTGCTATGCTGATGTTTGTAGCGTTCTTTATGGGCGGGTTCTTTTACATTGTTAAAAAAGGCGCCCTGAAGTGGGAAGATTGATTGGTAAAGCAAAAAGACCGATAAGAAATAGCAGCGTAGCAAACAAATTGTAAACGTATTAAAAATCTTTAGGAGGGCTCGTATATGGCACGTCCGGTTTCGCATAATACAAAAGTGAAGATGGTGGAAATACCCAAAGGGTATTCCGGTGAGGGGTTTTTTGCTACCTCTTTTGATAAGGTTATTGGCCTGGCACGCAAAAATTCCATATGGCCGCTTCCGTTTGCCACATCCTGCTGCGGTATTGAGTTTATGGCTACGGCAGCCGCACACTATGACCTGGCGCGGTTTGGTTCTGAACGTATGGCATTTACGCCCCGCCAGTGCGACCTGCTGATGGTAATGGGCACCATTGCCAAAAAAATGGGGCCTGTATTACGCCAGGTGTACCTGCAAATGGCCGAACCCCGGTGGGTAATAGCCGTAGGGGCCTGTGCATGCAGCGGCGGTGTGTTTGATACCTACTCCGTATTACAGGGTATTGACCAGGTAATACCGGTAGATGTGTATGTACCGGGTTGTCCGCCCCGGCCGGAGGCTATCCTGGATGGCTTTATGCGCATCCAGGACCTGGTAGGCCAGGAAAGCATGCGCCGCCGTCACTCACAACGCTACCAGGAACTGATGAATGAATATGGCATCCAGTAATTAAAAATCGTAAATCGTAAACCTGAATCGGATGTCTTTGACAAACGACTATATAAAGCAAAGATTGGTTGAAAAGTTTGGAGAGGCCTTAACAAGTTTTGAAGAATCTTTTGGCATACTGTCCTTTACAGCACCTGCCGCCCTCAACCTGAAAGTAATGCAGTTCCTGTATGATGAAGAGGAGCTGCAATTCCGTTTTTTAACAGACCTTACCGCGGTGCACTATCCTCACCAGGTAGATGCGGAACTGGCAGTAGTGTACCACCTTTATAACTTCCGCGAAAAAGTACGGCTGCGTTTTAAGGTATTTGTTCCTGTTGCAGCCCCCAAGGTATTTACAGCTACCAAACTGTTTGAATCCGCCAACTGGATGGAAAGGGAAACCTACGATTTCTTCGGGGTGGAGTTTATAGGCCACCCGAACCTGAAACGTATTCTGAACGTGGATGAAATGACCTATTTCCCGCTGCGTAAGGAGTTTCCGCTGGAAGACCAGACCCGCATTGATAAGGATGACGAGATGTTTGGCCGCTAAATAATTAACAATTAATAATGAATAATTAAGTATGAGCAACATTGCAGTTTAGTACGCCATATCCGTTATTCGTTATTAATTATTCATTATTAATTATTCATTGAATTATGTCCGAGCATCAACATATAAACCTGCCGCAAGGAGGTGTAGAAAAGCTCACCACAACGCTGAACCTGGGTCCTACGCACCCGGCTACGCATGGAGTGTTCCAGAATATCCTGGAAATAGACGGTGAGCGGGTGGTAAGCGCAGAATCTACCGTAGGGTATATACACCGTGCTTTCGAGAAAATAGCGGAACGCCGTCCCTATTACCAGATCACGCCCTTAACAGACCGGCTGAACTACTGTTCTTCCCCCATCAATAACATGGGCTGGCACCTTACAGTAGAAAAGCTGCTGGGTATTAAAACGCCCAAGCGGGTCGATTACCTGCGTGTGATTATTATGGAGCTGGCCCGTATTACTGATCACCTGATCTGTAACGGGGTAGTAGGGGTTGATACCGGCGCTTTTACCGGCTTCCTGTACCTGATGGAGTACCGCGAGCTGGCTTACGAGATCTATGAAGAAGTATGCGGCTCCCGCTTAACTACCAACATAGGCCGCGTAGGCGGTTTTGAAAGAAACTTTACCCCTGCCGCTTTCCAGAAAATAGAAAAATTCCTGAAAGAATATCCCAAAGCCCTGAAGGAGTTTGAAACCCTGATGACCCGTAACCGCATTTTCGTGGAAAGAACATCGGGTGTTGGGCCTATCAGCGCGGAAAGGGCTATGAGCTATGGCTTCACCGGGCCCAACTTACGGGCCGCCGGGGTAGATTATGATGTAAGGGTGGCGCATCCTTACAGCTCTTATGAAGATTTTGATTTTACCATACCCGTAGGCACCACCGGCGACTGTTACGACCGTTTCCTGGTGCGCAACGCCGAAATGTGGCAAAGCCTCGGCATTATACAGCAGGCAATGGATAAGCTCAAAGACCTGCCGGACGATGTATACCATGCCGATGTACCGGCTTATTACCTGCCGGATAAAAAGGATGTATATACGAAAATGGAAGCCCTGATCTATCACTTCAAGATCATAATGGGCGAGTCGGATATTTTACCCGGTGAGGTGTACAACGCTGTAGAAGGCGCTAACGGCGAGCTGGGATTTTATCTTATCAGCGATGGAGGCCGCAGCCCGTACCGCCTGCATTTCCGGCGGCCGTGCTTTATTTATTACCAGGCCTACCCGGAGCTGGTAAAAGGCGCTATGCTGAGCGATGCGATCATTTGCCTGAGTAGCCTGAACCTCATAGCAGGGGAGCTGGATGCTTAGGAAAAAGAATGTTAAATGTAAAATGCTGAATGTAAAATGTAAAAGTGATCAAACCATTTTACAGCATGCATGATAAGCATCATAGGACTTTTACATTTAGCATTTTACATTTACGATTTTACATTTTAAGAATATGTTTTCAGAAGATAAACTGGTTAAAGTAAAAGAGATCATTGCACGCTACCCGGAAGGGAAGCAGAAAAGTGCGCTGATACCGCTGCTGCACCTGGCGCAGGAGGAGTTTGGCGGCTGGCTGAGCGTGGAAACAATGGATTACGTTGCTTCCCTGCTGCAGCTAACGCCCATTGAAGTTTATGAGGTGGCCACCTTTTACAGCATGTTTAACCTGAAACCGGTAGGCAAATACGTGTTTGAGGTATGCCAAACCGGTCCCTGTATGCTTAACGGCTCTGACCAGATCATTGAATACATTAAGCAAAAGCTGAAGATTGATGTAGGCGAAACCACGCCCGACGGCCTTTTTACACTGAAAACAGTGGAATGCCTGGGCGCCTGCGGCTATGCGCCTATGATGCAGCTGGGCAAACACTTCCGGGAGCACCTGACCCCCGAAAAGGTAGATGCCATTATTGAAGAATGCAGGTCAAAAGCAAACTAACGAACAAGTAAGGCGGATAATATAATTAGACAATGGGACGCAAATTACTTTTAGACAAAGCACATATAGAGGGCATCCGGTATTACGATACCTACCGGAAAAATGGCGGTTATGAAGCAGCGGGGAAAGTGTTAAAGACCATGAGCCCTGAGCAGGTGGTGGAAGAGGTGAAAAAGAGCGGCCTGCGCGGCCGTGGTGGCGCGGGTTTCCCTACCGGCTTAAAATGGAGCTTCCTGGCCAAACCGGAAGGCGTGCCCCGTTACCTGGTATGTAATGCAGACGAGTCTGAACCGGGAACTTTTAAAGACCGTTACCTGATGGAATTTTTGCCCCACCTGTTAATAGAGGGGCTGCTTATATCCAGCTTTGCGCTGGGCTCTAACCGCACGTACATTTATATACGCGGTGAATATGCCTGGATCCCGGACATCCTGGAGCAGGCTATTGCAGAAGCAAAGCTGAACGGCTGGCTGGGCAAGAATATACAGGGCACCGGCTTTGACCTAGAAATATACGTGCAGCGCGGCGCCGGCGCTTACATTTGCGGTGAGGAAACCGCGCTTATAGAGTCGCTGGAAGGCAAACGCGGTAACCCGCGCATCAAACCGCCGTTCCCAGCGGTAAAAGGTTTGTGGCAATGCCCTACTGTGGTGAACAACGTGGAAACATTAGCAGCGGTAGTACCCATCATTAATATAGGCGGGGAAGAATATGCAAAAATAGGTATCGGCAAATCTACCGGCACCAAGCTGATCTCCGCCTGCGGCAACATTAAGAAGCCGGGTGTGTATGAAATTGATATGACCATCTCCGTTGAGGAGTTTATTTATTCCGATGAATACTGCGGGGGCATTCCCAAAGGCAAGCGCCTGAAAGCCTGCATCCCCGGCGGTTCTTCCGTACCCATTCTGCCCGCTAACCTGCTGCTGAAAACAGCCAAAGGCGAAGCCCGTATGATGACGTACGAAAGCCTGAACGATGGCGGTTTTGCCTCCGGCTCCATGATGGGGTCCGGCGGTTTTATAGTATTTGATGAGGACCAGTGCGTGGTACGCAATACCTTAACGCTGGCCCGCTTTTACCATCACGAAAGCTGCGGACAATGCAGCCCCTGCCGCGAAGGCACCGGCTGGATGAAACGCGTGCTGCATAACATTGAGTATGGTAAAGGTAAGATGAGTGATATAGACCTGCTGTGGGATATACAACGTAAAATAGAAGGCAACACCATATGCCCGCTGGGCGATGCGGCTGCGTGGCCGGTTGCGGCTGCCATCCGTCACTTCCGTGATGAGTTTGAATGGCACGTGAAGAACCCGAATGCCGCCCAGCAACGTAATTTTGGTATTGCCCATTACGCCGATCCCTTACCTGTTGCAGCTGCAGCAGTGTAATGCCACAGCTTTAAACATATAAACATGGCTGAAGAAAAGAAACTATTTAAGGTTAAGATTGATAATATCTCCGTGGAAGTGGAGCCGGGTACCACCATCCTGAATGCTGCCCGTAAGATAGGAGGAGATATAGTGCCGCCGGCAATGTGTTATTATTCCAAGTTACAGGGCAGCGGCGGTAAATGCCGTACCTGCCTGGTAAAGGTAACCAAAGGATCTGAGGCCGATCCCCGTCCCATGCCCAAGCTGGTAGCCAGCTGCCGCACCAATGTAATGGATGGTATGGAAGTGGCCAACATTACTTCTCCCGAAGTACAGGAAGCCCGCAAAGGCGTGGTGGAGTTCCTGCTGCTGAACCACCCGCTGGACTGCCCCATCTGCGACCAGGCAGGGGAGTGCCACCTGCAGGACCTGGGCTATGAGCATGGCGCCGATGGCACCCGCTATGAGTTCAAACGCAGAACATTTGACCAGATAGATATTGGCGATAACATTAAGCTGCACATGACGCGCTGCATACTTTGCTACCGTTGCGTATACACCGCCGACCAGCTTACCAACCGCCGTGAGCACGGTATTCTGGGCAGGGGCGAGCATGCAGAAATAAGCACCTACATACACAAGGCGCTGGACAACGATTTCATAGGCAACGTAATTGACGTATGCCCGGTAGGCGCGTTAACAGATAAAACTTTCCGCTTCAAGAACCGCGTATGGTTCCTGAAACCCATGGATGCGCACCGCAACTGCGATAAGTGCTGCGGTAAAACCGTGCTGTGGATGCGGGGCGATGAAATATTCCGTGTAACTGCCCGTAAGGATAAATACGGTGAAGTAGAGGAATTTATTTGCGATACCTGCCGCTTCCACACCAAGGAGGCCAGCGCCTGGACCATTGAAGGGCCGCGCCGGATTGACCGTCACAGCGTAATATCCCAGAGCCATTATGTAGGTACTGTAAAACCGAAAGATACTCTTACCGATGTGCTGGATGGCCGGCAGCCACGCCTGCTCATGGACATTCACAGTGTAAGTAACGTGAACCGCCCGGAGATACACCTATCTCAAATAGACGGACCGGCGCACTCGGATGATTTTAACAAAGGGCAGAAAACGGAAAGCTAAAAGCAGAAAGCAAAAAGCAACGGTTAAAGGCTCAAAGCGTAATCAGCCCACGCCTTCATGCGTAATTCGTAATTGACAATTTGTAATTGATGAACATAGATTGGTTCTTTATACTGGAGAAAATAGTGCTTATTTCAGGAGTGCTGGCGCTTTCGCTGATAGTGGCCATGTATTCAACCTGGGGAGAAAGAAAGGTAGCCGCCATTATACAGGACCGGCGCGGGCCTAACCGTGCAGGTTTTATGGGACTGCTGCAGCCGCTGGCAGATGGAGGTAAGCTCTTTTTTAAAGAAGAGATCATTCCCACCAACTCCAGCCGTTTCCTGTTTATCCTGGGGCCGTCACTAGCCATGCTGGTAGCTTGTATGACCAGCGCGGTTATTCCCTGGGGCGATACGCTTACCGTTGCAGGCAGGCAAATCTCGCTGCAGATTGCAGACGTTAACATCGGCATCCTGTACATTTTTGGCGTAGTGAGCCTGGGCGTATACGGCATTATGTTAGGCGGCTGGGCATCCAATAACAAATACTCCCTGCTGGCCTCTGTACGCGCCGCTTCGCAGATCATCTCCTACGAGCTGGCCATGGGCCTGGCTTTAATAGCGTTGCTGATGCATACCGGCTCCCTGAGCCTGAAAGATATTGTGGAGCAGCAGCGCCACAGCTACTGGAACGTTATTTACCAGCCACTGGGCTTTTTGATTTTCCTGGTATGCGCTTTTGCAGAATGTAACCGCACCCCGTTCGACCTCCCCGAAGCGGAAAATGAGCTGAACGGCGGTTACCACCTGGAATACTCTTCCATGAAGCTGGGCTTTTACCTGTTTGCAGAATACATTAACATGTTCATCAGCTCAGCGCTGATGGCCAGCCTGTATTTCGGCGGTTACAGCTTCCCGGGTATGGACAGCCTGGGCCTGGCTCCCAATTTAATCACCATTCTCGGTTTTGTAGCTTTGTTCATCAAAATACTAGTATTCCTGTTCTTCTTTATGTGGGTACGGTGGACCATTCCAAGGTTCCGCTATGATCAGCTGATGCGCCTGGGATGGAACATGATGATCCCGATTGCATTAGTGAATATGCTGATCACCGGCGCGTGGATTTTGTTTCAACAGGGATGATAAAAACTAACTTGAATTATGCAAGCATTAACAGATAGAGTAAAACCGGTAGACCGCAGGCCGCTGAGCTTCGTGGAAAAGCTATACCTGCCGGCAATTTTAAAAGGTATGGGCGTCACCTTTAAGCACATCTTTAAAAAGAAAGCTACGGTGAACTACCCTGAGGAAAAACGCCCTTTCAGCCCCGTGTTCCGCGGCTTGCATATCCTGAACCGGGATGAGGAAGGTCGTGAAAGATGTACTGCCTGCGGCTTGTGTGCCGTAGCCTGCCCTGCAGAAGCCATTACCATGGAAGCTGCGGAAAGAAAGCCGGGTGAAGAGCACCTGTACCGTGAGGAAAAATATGCTGCCAGCTATGAGATCAATATGCTGCGCTGCATTTTCTGCGGGTTTTGTGAGGAGGCCTGCCCCAAGGATGCTGTTTATTTAACAGAAACCTTTGCACCGTCTAACTACGACCGTAAAGGATTTATATATGGAAAGGAAGATCTGCTGATCCCTCATCCTAAAGAAAAGAAAACTGTTTAAATGGCAGGGTGGCCACCACCATCCAACAATACAACCAAATAAATGAGTACGCAACAAATCATTTTCCTGGTACTTTCCGCAATATCCCTGGCCTCTGCCATGGGGGTGATACTGAGTAAAAACCCGGTTACCAGTGTATTATGCCTGATCCTCACCTTTTTTACCATAGCCGGTCATTATGTGATGCTGAACGCCCAGTTCCTGGCAGTAGTGCATATTATTGTATATGCCGGCGCCATTATGGTGCTGTTCCTGTTCGTGATAATGTTAATGAACCTGAATGCAGATATAGAGCCGCAAAAGCGTAACTGGTTAAAATACGCAGGCGCCATCAGTGGCGGTACCCTGCTGGTAATACTGGTAGCTGCCCTGCGCGACGCCAGCATGCCTTCCCTGCAAAGCGGTGCAACAGACATTGGTTTGATTGCCAACCTGGGTAAAACACTGTTTCACCAGTATGTAGTGCCGTTTGAGGTAAGCAGCGTGCTGTTCCTGAGCGCTATGGTTGGCGCAGTGGTAATCGGCAAAAAGGAATAGTATTAAATGTGCAGATGTGCAAATGTGCAGATGAATGCAATAGCGTGCCAACAGGTATATGTGCTGTGTATAATGTACAAATCGCTCTCATCATCCGTAATTCGTAATTGACTAATCGTAATTAATAAATATGCCTGTTCAATACTACATATTTCTTAGCATAGCCTTGTTCTGTATAGGTGTTATGGGCGTGCTGATGCGCAGGAACGCCATCATCATATTCATGTGTATAGAGCTGATGCTGAATGCCGTGAACCTGCTGCTGGTGGCTTTTTCAAAAATGTGGGCCGATGCCGGCCGTGCAGATGCGGCGGCAGCCCAGATATTTGTGTTCTTTATTATGGTGGTGGCGGCAGCGGAAGTAGCAGTGGGCCTGGCTGTTATTGTGATGGTGTACCGGAATACCCACTCGGTGGACATTAATAATTTAAACAGACTTAAAAACTAAAGAACGCGGAACGCAAAATGCGGAAAGCATAAAGCAAAAAAACAGCATTCGGCGTTCAGCATAATTCGTAATTCGTAATTCGTAACTGATAAATGATCAATCTCGTTTGGCTGGTACCAGTTTTACCATTATTAGGTTTCCTGATTAATGGATTAGGAAGGCGATATTTATCCAAATCCCAGGTAGGTATTGTAGGCAGCGGTGTTATACTGGCTGCTTTTGCTGTTAGTGTAATGATATTCCTGGAGGTACGGCAGCCTGGTTTCAGCACGCAGGTAGTAACGTTGTTTGACTTCATTAGCGTAGGCAGCCTGCATATTCCCTTTGCCTTCCAGGTAGACCAGCTGAGCGCCCTGTTCCTGTTGATCATTACCGGGGTAGGCTCCCTGATACATATTTACTCCACCTCCTATATGCATGATGAAAGTAACGAAGGCTTTGCCCGTTACTTCGCATACCTGAACCTGTTTGTATTTTCCATGCTGCTGCTGGTGCTGGGCGCCAACTATGTGCTGATGTTCATTGGCTGGGAAGGGGTGGGCTTATGCTCTTACCTGCTGATCGGTTTCTGGTTCAAAAATACCTCCTTTAACAAGGCTGCTAAAAAAGCTTTTGTAATGAACCGCATTGGCGACCTGGGTTTCCTGATGGGTATTTTTGGAATGGTGGTAATGTTCAAAAGCGTTACTTTCTCTGAGGTGTTCAGCAAAACAGCCGGCCTGGGAGCACACAGCAATTACAGCGTGCAGATAGCTATTATTGCCACGCTGCTGTTCATAGGCGCCATGGGTAAATCGGCCCAGATACCGCTGTACACCTGGCTGCCCGACGCTATGGCCGGTCCTACGCCGGTATCGGCCCTTATACACGCGGCTACCATGGTAACTGCCGGTATTTATATGGTGGCCCGCAGCAATGTGCTGTATACACTGGCCCCGCAAATACAAACAGTAGTAGCGGTTATAGGCCTGGCTACTGCTTTGCTGGCAGCTTTCATTGCGCTGGCGCAGAATGATATTAAAAAGGTGCTGGCCTACTCCACGGTAAGCCAGCTGGGTTATATGTTCCTGGCATTGGGCGTGGGCGCTTATACCGCCGCCGTGTTTCATGTAATGACGCACGCTTTCTTTAAAGCCCTGCTGTTCCTGGGCTCCGGTTCCGTAATACATGCTATGGGCGGCGAGCAGGATATTCGTAAAATGGGTGGCCTGAAGAAATTTATGCCGGTCACCAACTGGACCTTCCTGGTAGGCTGCCTGGCCATATCAGGTATACCGGGCTTCTCCGGTTTCTTCTCCAAAGATGAAATACTGGCCCACACATTTGCAGATAATAAGATCATGTACATACTGGCATTAGCCGGCGCGTTAATGACCGCTTTTTACATGTTCCGTTTATACTACATTACTTTCTGCGGCAGCTTCCGCGGAACGCATGAGCAGGAGCATCATTTGCATGAGAGCCCCGCTGCTGTTACCATTCCACTGGTGATACTGGCAGTGCTGTCTATAGTAGGCGGTTATGTTGGCCTGCCGGAAGTATTTGGCGTAAAGCACTGGCTGGCAGAGTACCTGTCGCCTATATTTGCGCCTTCTGCCCCGTTTGCAGAAGCGCACCACCTGGAGCACAGCATGGAATGGCTGTTAATGGGCATCAGCTCCATACTGGTGATCGTCTTTATTTTCCTGGCGCGCAGCAAATACATCCGCTATGAAAATACCGGCCGCGAAGCTACGGGTCTTACCAAAGTGCTGGAGAACAAGTGGTATGTGGATGAGCTGTATGACGCCGTGATCGTAAAGCCGCTGGGCATGCTGTCACGCTTTTTCCGGGATGGGCTTGAAAAAGCCGGTATTGACCGCCTGGTGAATGGCGTGGGCCGCGGGGTAACCTGGGGCAGCCAGCAGGCACGCCGCCTGCAAAACGGCCAGGTAGGCTTTTATGTTTTTGCCATGGTAATTGGCATCATCGTATTATTTGTGATAGGATTGTTGTTATAATAGATAGACAAGCGAACGAAAAAAATTATGTTGACAGTTTTACTAATATTGATCCCTTTGGTAACAGGCCTGCTTGCGTTTGGCCTGAAGGGGTCAGGACCGAAGGTGCTGGGCCTCATATCGTCCCTGGCGTCTTTAGCTGTAGTGGCAGGCGCATTGTTCCAGTTCCGGGCAGCCCCGGAAACCCTGCATGTAACCGCCAGCTGGATCCCGCAGCTGGGCGCGCAGTTTAATGTAGGCCTGGATGGTATGGGAGTAATGCTTTGTTTGCTCACTGCTATTGCGTTCCTGCTCGTTTTTATCACTATCTACAACCGCAATTATGAAAACCCGGGCAGCTTTTACGGCTTAATGCTGTTAACGCAGGCCGGGCTGGTAGGCGTGTTTACCGCTTATGATGCACTGCTGTTCTACGTTTTCTGGGAGCTGGCCTTAATACCGGTGTATTTCCTGTGCTCTATGTGGGGCGGTGAAAAGCGTGTACCCGTTACGTTTAAATTCTTTGTTTACACTTTTACCGGGTCGCTGCTGATGCTGGTGGGTATTATTTACCTGTACCTGCAATCACCCGACCGGTCTTTCAGCTATACCACCTTTACTAACCTGAACCTGCCGGTGCAGGAGCAGTCCTGGTTATTCTGGCTGCTGTTTGTGGCTTTTGCCATAAAAATGCCCATCTTCCCTTTTCATACCTGGCAGCCCGATACCTATGAGCAATCCCCAACGCCGGTAACCATGATCCTTTCCGGGGTAATGGTGAAAATGGGCTTGTTCGGCGTTATCCGCTGGCTGCTGCCGGTACTGCCCCAGGGTGCTTTTATGTGGGCCGATGTGGTAATGGTGCTGGCTGTAACAGGCATCATTTACGCTTCCTGCATTGCCATTGTGCAGCAGGATTTTAAACGCCTGATCGCTTATTCTTCCATAGCGCACATTGGATTAATGTGCGCCGCCATATTTGCCAATAACGAACAAAGCCTGCAGGGCATACAAATTCAGATGTTCAACCACGGCATCAACATTATCGGGTTGTGGATTGTGGTAGAAATTATCCAGTCAAGGCTGCAGGTGAAAAACATGGATCAGCTGGGCGGTATTGCACAATATGCGCCGCGTATGTCCATCTTCCTGGTAATTATAGCACTGGCCAACATTGCCTTGCCGCTTACCAATGGTTTTGTGGGCGAGTTCCTGATGTTCAGCGGGTTGTTCCAGTACAATATATGGTTAATGGCTGTAGCTGGCCTGGGTATTATACTCGCAGCGGTTTATACGCTGAATATGCTGCAAAAGGTAATATTCGGCGAAGGCAATGCCTTAACCGCCACTACTACCGACCTGCAGAATTCAGAGCTGCTGGCCCTGAGCCTGGTTGTTATTGTGATACTGGTATTGGGCGTATATCCCAAACCCATGCTGGACCTGGTAGGCAGCACAACGGAGATTGTGAATAAAGTATTTTAGAATCTAAAATGTAAAATGCTAAATGCAAAATGTAAGATGTAAAAGTTGATGGATAAGTTTACCGGGAGTGTTACTGCTATAACAGATATGCTGCCTGCGGACTTTTATATTTCAGGTTTTACATTTTACATTTAAAATTTTTTGTACCGCAATATGAACGCATTAATTTCTACTGCTTTATCGGGTGTTGTACTGATGTTTGTTGGTTTATTCGTTAGCAATAAGCAGCTTATTAAATATTTTGCTATCGTCCTGGTGATGGTGTCCTTTGTGGCTAACGTGCTGGAGGTAGCTACCTTACAGGGCGGCCCCCATAGCCTGTATGGCATGCTGGAAATAAGCAGGTTCAGCATCCTGTTCAATGCAGTGGTGCTGGGCGCTACATTGCTGTACTTTTTGCTCTCGGGCAGTGAATTTGAAAAGGTGGGGGAGCATGTGGCAGATTATTTTGCGTTAATATTCTTTATACTGTCAGGCATTATGCTGGCCACCAGTTTCAGCAGCCTGCTGATGTTGTTCCTGGCTATAGAGATCATTTCCATTCCGCAATACATACTGGCCGGCGCTGATAAAAGAAACCTGAAAAGCAATGAAGCTTCCCTGAAGTATTTTTTAATGGGCTCTTTTTCTACCGGCATTCTGCTCATGGGCATTGCGCTCATTTACGGCGCATCCGGTACGTTCAATATTAAAGACCTGGCAATAGGCACCGGCGAGCTGCATCCTTTGATCATTGGCGGTATTATGCTGCTGATATTTGCGTTGGCTTTTAAAGTGTCTGCCGCGCCGTTCCATTTCTGGACGCCCGATGTGTATGATGGTTCGCCTACCGTATTTACTTCCTTTATGGCTACAGTGGTAAAGGCAGGTGGCTTTATTGCCTTCCTGCGCCTGTTCCATGTAAGCTTTACCGGCGGCGCTATCAGCACACACTGGCTATTGGTGCTGGCCATTATTGCTGCGGCTACCCTCATATTGGGTAACCTTACTGCAGTGTTCCAGCAAAGTGTAAAGCGTATGCTGGCCTATTCCAGTATTGCGCAGGCGGGGTTTATGCTGCTGGCTGTAATTGCGCTGAATGAGTCTGCCGCCCAGGGCATTATTTTATACGCAGCTGCTTACAGCGTAGCTACCATTGGCATGTTTGCCGTGTTAATGAAGGTAAAGGATTATACTTTTGAAGGATTTAACGGCCTGGCCCGCAAACAGCCGCTGCTGGCGCTGTCAGCTACTATATTCCTGTTCTCGCTGGCAGGTATTCCCTTAACGGCGGGCTTTTTCGCCAAGTATTTTGTGCTGGCTGCTGTAGTGCAGCAGGGGCAGCTGCTTTGGCTGGTAATACTGGCTGTGATCTGTGCTGCTATCAGCGTATACTATTATTTCCGTGTTATTATGGCTATGTATTTCAAAGCCGGGGAGCCGGAGGTACTGCCTTATACGCCCGCCTTTAAAACGGCGCTGGTTATTGCTGTTATTATTGTAATTGTGCTGGGCGTATATCCCGGCATATTGCTGCAGTGGGCATAAGTAATTGAATATAAAAAAGAAAAGGCGGGGTGAGCACAGCATCATCCCGTTTTTTTTTGCCACAGGCCATGGAATTGTTCGCTGCTTTCAGCCGCAGCATATATTTATCATGCCGTGGCTGTTTCGCGGCGCTGTTTACACCTTTCGCGCGGGTGGTTTCGCCGTTCTTCACGTTTCCCCCTGGCTAACTTTGACCCTTCGCCTTTTTACATTAACTTTAGTGTGGAACCCTTTACTATGCAATTTCGTGACATTTTTTCCCTGGCGTACCGCTCCGTTACTGCCAACCGCCTGCGAACCGGTCTTACAGTAGCTATTATTGCTTTTGGTATTATGGCCCTGGTAGGCATTCTTACTGCTATTGACAGTATTAAGGGCAGCTTGTACAGCAGCTTTGCCAGCATGGGCGCCAACAGCTTTTCTATCCGCAACCGGGAAATGATGATCCGCATGGGTGGGGGAGATAATGCCACCAAAGGCAATAACAAGCAGAAGAAAAAAATAAAAGCCTCTAACCGTAATAAACGCATCTCCTATGAGGAGGCCATGGATTTTAAACAACGGTTCACCTTTCCTTCCATGGTAAGTATTTCCTTTAATGCCACCGGCATTGCCACGGTGTATAAGGATGATAAGAAAACCAATCCCAATGTGCAGGTAATAGGCGGTGATGAAAATTATGTATCGTTCTCCAACTATACGCTGGAGCAGGGCCGTAATTTTAATGACCTGGATGTGTCTTCCGGCCGCAACGTAGCCATACTGGGGCATGATGTGGCTGTAAAGCTGTTTGGCCGCAACCTGAAAAATGTGGTAAATAATACCATACGTGTAGGTGATGTGCGCTACCGTGTAATTGGTGTGTTAGGCTCTAAAGGCAGCAGCAATATTATGAGCGCGGATAATATTGTGCTAACTACAGTAAACAATACCCGCCGCGTGTTTGACCGGCCCAACGCTTCTTACCAGATTGGAGTGCAGGTGCTTAGCGTGCAGCAGATGGATGCCGCAGTAGGGGAGGCCACTGGCCTGTTCCGCATTATACGGCACCTGGAGCTGAATGAAAGCGACAATTTTTACATCAGCAAAAGCGACAGCCTGGCGGAAATGCTGTTCAGCAGCTTAAGCACGGTAACCCTTGCAGCGGCGGTAATAGGGTTTATAACCCTTTTTGGTTCAGCCATCGGGCTAATGAACATTATGCTGGTATCTGTAGCGGAACGCACCCGTGAAATAGGCGTGAACAAGGCCCTGGGAGCTACAGCGCCCACCATCCGCAAACAGTTTATCTACGAAGCCATTATTATTAGTGTGGCGGGTGGTTTGCTGGGTGTTTTCCTGGGTATGATCATCGGCAATGTAATGTCGCTGTTATTAAAAACCAGTTTTGTAGTACCTTGGTTGTGGATTACGTTGGGCATTACCCTCTGCGCAACGGTAGGGTTAATTTCCGGTATCTATCCGGCCATTAAGGCTTCACGCCTGGATCCCATTGTAGCGTTACGCTACGAGTAAATATTAGATTTATTATCCTCATAACTATCAGCCCGGTACATGAAAATTAACCGGGCTGAAAATTTTTTTTATTCATAGCTTTATCGCATTGGTAAAACCTTAAAACTATTTTACTGTGGGTGCAACAGAAAACTTTAAAGCGCTGGGTTTAACCCTGCCACCAGCGCCAACACCATTGGGAGTTTACAAGCCGTTACTGATGGATGGAAAATATGTGTACGTGTCTGGCCACGGGCCCGTACAGGATGATAAAAGCCTGATTATTGGCCGCATTGGCGACCAGCTGGATATTGAGCAGGGCAAAATGGCGGCCCGGCAGGTAGGCTTAACCATTCTTTCAACACTGGTAGCTAACCTGGGGAGCCTGGATAAAATTAAACGTGTGATCAAAGTACTGGGTATGGTAAATGGTACGCCGGATTTTGCGCGTCACCCATATGTGATCAATGGCTGCAGCGAGCTGTTTGCCAAAGTATGGGGAGAGGAGAATGGTATTGGCGTACGCAGCGCTGTAGGCATGGGCTCCCTGCCGGATAATATTCCCGTGGAAATAGAGGCGCTGTTTGAGCTCCACTGAGCTAATTAATAATGAACAATGAATAATTAATAATAAGAAAGGTGTGCTATTTATTCGTTTGTTCAATCAGCAATGCAGGTTAATTAATAATGAACAATGAATAATTAATAATGAAGGAAGCGTGCTATTTATTCGTTCTTTTTAGGCATAATGTATTTAATCAGCAAAACACAATCTATTAATTATTCATTCTTAATTCTTAATTCCAATGTGGTACACACTTCAAAATGAGCCCCAGATCGACTCCCCGGCCCTGCTGGTTTACCCGGAGCGGATAAAGGAGAATATTGCGCTGGTAAAAAGCAGGGTAGGTGATGTACAACGGCTACGCCCACACGTAAAAACGGTTAAGATAGCGGAAGTGGTGCAGCTGATGCAGGATGCCGGTATTCACAAATTCAAGTGCGCCACCATAGCAGAAGCCGAAATGCTGGGGATGGTAAAGGCAGCGGATGCGCTGCTGGCTTACCAGCCTGTAGGCCCTAAAATAGCTCGACTGGCAGCGCTGGTGCAAAAGTACCCGCAAACGTCTTTCTCCTGCCTGGTAGATAACCTGGATGCGGCAACCGCTATTGCCGGCTATTTCAAGGCGCAAAAGCTGAGCATACCTGTGTACCTGGATCTGAATGTAGGACAGCAGCGTACCGGTATCGCACCCGGTAGTGAGGCGCTGGAGCTATATATACAGCTGGCATCAATGGAAGGCGTTACACCGGTGGGCCTGCATGCATATGACGGGCACCTGCACGATGAGGCCATTGAAATACGTACCCAACGCTGCAACCTGGCCTATGAGCCGGTAGCGGCGCTGGCGCAGGCCATTATAGATAAAGGTTTGCCGGCGCCTGTAATTGTGGCCGGCGGCACACCTACTTTTCCCATACATGCGCAGCGCAGCGGAATAGAATGCAGCCCGGGCACCTTTGTGTTTTGGGATTGGGGTTACCGGCAGCACCTGCCGGATCAAACCTACAACCTTGCTGCGCTGGTGCTTACACGTGTAATATCCCATCCTGCAGAAGGGCTGCTTTGCCTGGATGTGGGACATAAGGCCGTAGCCGCGGAAAACATACTAACCAACCGCATACACTTCCTGAATGCGCCGGAAGCTGTACCGGTATCGCAAAGCGAAGAGCACCTGGTTGTAAAGGTGCCCGATGCTGCCGCATACCCGGTAGGCACTGCATTATACGGCGTTCCTTATCATATATGCCCCACTGTGGCCCTGTACGATAAAGCATACACTGTTGTACATAATGCCGCCAATGGTCAATGGCCGGTAATAGCAAGAAACAGAACTATATTAGCTTAATAATATGCGGCTCGCTTAAAACAGTTAGCCCATACTAAAACATCAACTCGTGTTTGTAATAGATGCACACCTGGACCTGAGCATGAATGCCATGGAATGGAACCGCAACCTGCGGTTACCTGTAAACGAAATAAGGGCAAGAGAACAGGGCTTAACAGATAAGCCGGACCGTGGTAAAGGCGTGGTTGCCCTGCCCGAGCTGCGCAAAGGAAATATAGGCCTGGTGGTAGCCACACAGATTGCCCGTTTTGTAGCGCCGGATAATCCGTTGCCGGGCTGGTTTTCGCCCGAGCAGGCCTGGGCCCAAACACAGGGGCAGCTGGCCTGGTACCAGGCTATGGAAGAAGCCGGGGAAATGGTAGCCATTACAGACCTGTCTTCACTGGAGAGGCACCTGGCGCTCTGGAACAACAGCAAACAACCCAATGCGCAAAAGCCGGTAGGCTATATCCTGAGCCTGGAAGGCGCCGACTCTATTGTAGACACCTACTACCTCCAATGGGCATACGAATACGGGTTACGTGCGCTTGGCCCTGCACATTATGGCCCCGGGCGCTATGCCCAGGGTACGGATGCTACCGGTAAAATGACGCCCATGGGGCATGAGCTGCTGAAAGAAATGGAGCGCCTGAATATCATCCTGGATGCTACCCACTTGTGCGACGACAGCTTCTGGGATGCGCTGGACCATTTTAACGGTCCTGTATGGGCCAGCCATAATAACTGCCGCGCACTGGTGAATCACAACCGCCAGTTCAGCGATGAGCAGATAAAAGAGCTGATTGCACGTAATGCAGTAATTGGTGGTGCATTGGATGCCTGGATGATGGTGCCGGGCTGGCAAAGAGGGGTATCAGACCCTAAGGCCATGAACTGCTCACTGGAAGTTATGATTGACCACCTGGACCATATTTGCCAGCTGGCCGGCAATGCGCTGCACGTGGGCATTGGCTCCGACCTGGATGGCGCCTTTGGTAAAGAGCAGTGCCCCTATGACCTGGAAACCATTGCCGACCTGCAAACCGTGCCTGCGCTGCTGGAAAAACGCGGCTATGCTGCAGCAGATATTGAAAATGTAATGCACGGCAACTGGCTGCGCTTTTTACGCAATGCGTGGAAGTAAAGCCCCTGTGAAATAAGTGACACATAAATGGCCATATCCTGGCGCATGTTATTTGTAGCATCTCAGCAAATAAAAGCACGGGTTATGGCCATTGCTTTTGGCCTAACAGCAGAGGAATGTCGGCACAAACAGCCTGTATAAAATAAAAACAGGGGAAGTATAAAAAGCGTTTCGACGGCGGGCCAAGCGCCGCGTAATTGAAACCCTGCTCCGTCAGGCGCCTGCATAAAAAAAGGGCGTATCAGATTTTGATACACCCTCTTTTAAAAAATATGGAACCGCAGGACTACTCCGCTACTACTTCAAATTCCAGCTCAGCTTCATTGCCTTTGCCAAAATCGATCTTTGCCTTGTAAGTGCCCAGTTCTTTTACATCGTCCAGGATGTGGATGCGGCGACGGTCAATTTCATAACCTTTCTGCTCTTTAATAGCGCGTGCAATCTGCACACCGGTTACGCTACCGAATATTTTGCCGGAAGTACCTGTTTTAGCGCCAATTTTAACAGGCGCTGCTTTCAGCACTTCAACCACTTTTGCAATTTCAGACAGCAGCTTTTCTTCTTTCACTTTCTGCACTTTCAGGCGTTCCTGTAATTGCTTCATGTTGGAAGGGCTGGCCTCTACTGCAAACCGCTGCGGGATCAGGAAGTTCCTGGCATAGCCGTTTTTCACGGTTACCAGCTCATTTTTCTGGCCCAGGTTATCAACGTCTTGTATTAAGATAATTTGCATAACTTTTTCTTACTTTAAAAGGTCAGTAACATAAGGCAATAAAGCCATTTGACGAGCTTTCTTAATAGCCTGGGCTACTTTACGCTGAAATTTCAGAGAGTTACCTGTAATACGGCGGGGCAGCATTTTACCCTGGTCATTGAGGAACTTTTTCAGGAATTCCGCGTCTTTGTAATCCACATACTTGATGCCCATTTTCTTGAAACGGCAGTATTTCTTCTGGCGCTTCTCGGTCTTAACGGCGGTTAAGTACTTAATTTCTTGTTTTACTGCCATAACTTTAAGCTTCTACGGTTTTAGAATCAGCACTCACGCCATGTCTTTTTCTGCCATTGTATTCAACGGCATACTTGTCCAGCGCTGTGATCATGTGGCGTAATACATTTTCGTCGCGGTTCAGCTGAATCTTCAGCTTCTCATTGAGGTCGGATGGCGCCTTGTACTCCAGTACCAGGTACATGCCCGTGGTCTTTTTCTGGATTGGGTACGCCAGTGATCTTAATCCCCAGGGATTTTCGTGCACTATTTCTCCGCCGTTTTCTTTAACGAAATCAGCGAATTTCTTCTGGGCGGCTTTGTAGTCGTCCTCAGAAAGCACAGGGGTAAAGATCACCATCAATTCGTAATTGTTCATTTCCCTGTTTTTTGAAAGTTGTTTAAAAATTTACTTTAAATACCCAATAAAATTGGGACGGCAAAGATACAATACTATTTTCAATTCCCAAGCCCGAATTAGCGCCACTTTCCGGGGATTCCGGGCAGTCCGGCGCCGGAAATGCCTTTTATGGGCGGTAAATTTCGATTCAGGAATTTTTGATAATTATAATGATTTGATAGTTATAAGTTTATACAGTAATTAATAAGTGTTTTAAACCTGTTCCCGCCAAAATAAAATGGCTACCGGCAATTATTTTATATCAGGGGGAGCCGGCTTATGGGCATTTTACGCAACCGTTGCGGCATTGTTCACCTATTGCCGCGGCGCTTTTAAACGCTTTCAGTTGCCCCCGGTACATAAATTAGCGGCTGCAAGCGGCTGTACGGGCGGATGATGCATTTATACCGCTGCCGGCCGGCGGAAATACCATTGCAGCAGTGTTTTTAAATGCCTCCTCACTACCAGCTGGCCCCGGGTAGCCTAACCGTGCAACCTATGTCTTCCCTCACTATCTTTGCAGGGAAAGCCCGGAAAACCCTCATAATCCATGAACCTCATCGCTCACCCTAAAATTCCACTGAAGCATGACAATGTTATTACCCAACCGCACGGCCCTGTGTGCCCTGCTGCTTATTTTCCTGTGCGGCTATGCCCCGCTGGCCAGCGCACAATCGTCCGTTTTTAACGGCCCGGCAGAAATGCTGCAAAACAGCATGCACAATCTTTTTATTTCCTCCAACGGAAAGTATTACATCCAGAACAACGGCGGCAACACCGGTTTTAACTACTGGTGGAACGCTAATGGCATCGATGCCCTTACCGATGGTTACCTGCGCACCCGCAGCAACACCTACAAAACCAGGATGAAAAACCTGCTGTACGGTATTAAAGCCACCAATGGCAATACCTACATCAATACTTTTTATGACGACATGGAATGGCTGGCCATTTCCTCCCTGCGCGCCTACCAGCATACCGGCGACACGGCTTTTATGAATGCCGCCAATATCCTGTGGACCGACATTCAAACCGGTATGCATGCAGAAAGGAACGGGGCCATTCAATGGAACAAGAATACGCCTAACTCCTTTAATGCTTGCGCCAATGCGCCTGCCGTAATATTTGCCGCCCGCCTGTACCAGCAGAACGGCAATGCAGCCGTGCTTACCGCTGCACAAAACATTTACAGCTGGATGAAAAGCGTGCTCGTAAACCCAACTACCGGGGAGGTGTACGACAGCTATGATGCCGGTACTAATACCGTGAACACCAATCCCGGCTGGGTATTTTCCTATAACGTAGGCACCTGGATAGGCGCTGCGCTGGAGCTGTACCAGGTTACCGGCAACAGCACCTACATGAATGATGCGGTAAAAACCGCGGAATATGCCATGACCAACCGCCTGTACAACGGCGTGTTTTACACCAATGAAACCGGCGGCGGCGACGGAGGCCTGTTCAAAGGCATTTTTATCCGCTACTTTACGCTGCTGGCCAGGGAAGGCAATCTGCCTGCAGCCACACGGCAGCGTTATATTAATGCGCTGAAGAGCAGCGCACAGGCCCTGAACGGGCAGGGTATTAATCCCTCCAACGGCCTGGTGAGCCCCAACTGGACCACACAACCCGGCGCCACTACTGATTACGCTACGCAGCTAAGCGGTGTGATGATGCTGGAAGCTGCTGCCACGCTGGATCAGGCCTTCTTTTACAAAGACCTGAACTACGCTGGCTACTCCGCAGGATTTACTCCCGGCAGCTATACATATAACGATATTATAGCCAGGGGAGCGCTGAATGATGATATTACCTCCTTTACCATGCCGGACGGCTATTCTGTTACCCTGTATGAGGATGATAATTACGCGGGCGCCAGCGCCACTTTTACCGCTAACACGCCGTGGGTGGGCAGCACCTGGAACGACCGTACATCTTCCATCCGTATAAACCGCACCGGCGGCGATGGCCTGAAGGGAGAATATTACCAGGGGATGAATTTTAATACCTACAAGCTGACGCGCAATGACGAGAACATCAATTTTAACTGGGGTAATGGCGCTCCGGATTACACTATCCGGGCCGATAGCTTTTCCGTGCGGTGGACAGGCCGTATTAAGCCACGCTATTCGGAAACCTATACCTTTTACCTGAACAGCGATAACGGCCGCCGCCTGTGGATCAACAACCAGCTGGTAATTGACCAGTGGATCGATAACTGGAATGTGGAGTACACCGCCACTGTTACGCTTAATGCAGATCAACTGTACGATATAAAGCTGGAGTATTTTGAAAATTACGGTGGCGCCGGCTGCAAGCTGGAGTGGTCAAGCCCCTCACAAGCCAGGGAAGTGGTACCGGCCGACCGTTTTTACACGCCGCCCGCTGCCGCCCGTAAAGCTGCGCCCATAGCTGCTGCAACGGAGGTAAAGGACGCCGCGCTGCAGCTCACTGTCAGCCCCAACCCCTTCAGCGATCATGTACGTATTCAGGTGGCAGGCGCCGGCACAGCCGCCCGTTTGCAGGTGCGGCTGTATAACCTGAACGGCGTACAGGTAAAGGCGCAGTACATCGGTAACGGGCAGCAGGCCAGCCTTTCCGGCTTGCCCGAAGGCATGTACATTCTGCAGGTACGCACCGGCGGCCGCACCTTTACCCGTAAGCTGCTGAAGCATTAATTATAAGAGGGCTTTCCGGGTTTAGGCAACAAAATGCAAATTTCAAATGCTGCATGTAAAAGTTAAGCGCAGCATAGTATCTGCTGCGCTTAACTTTCATTTCAGCTGGTATTTATGAGCTTACATTTTGTTATCCTGCTGGATTGATGTTATTTTAGGATGCCTGGTTCCCGTATTTTGATCCGGGATGTCATGAAAAATGTTTGAAAATCTACCAATTGGATAATCCGGTTTCATACAGCGATACGGAGATACTGGCGGGGTTTCTTAATAAGGAGGAAAAAGCGCTTGCACAGCTGCATGCCCGTTTATACGGGCAGCTATGCTATTTTGCGGAAAAGCTGGTATTGAGCCGGCAGGCAGCGGAGGAAATAGTGATTGATGTTTTTGTAAAAATATGGAAAGCACATCCTTCCTTTAGCACTTACACACACCTGAGAGCTTACCTGTTTGAAGCTGTAAAAAACGAGAGCCTGAACGTATTGAAGCGGGAGGGCCGCTACGCCAAACACCTGCGGCAGTATGGCGAGATGATAGACCTGAACATCGCCAACTTTGAGAATGAGCAGCTGGAAACAGCCGCCCTGGAGCTTATTTTCCAGATAGCAGAAGACCTGCCCGGGGAATGCAAAAAAATATTTAACCTGCTATATAAGGATCAGCTGGACTACCAGGAGGTGGCCAACCTTTTACAGCTGAGCGTACAAACCGTCAGAAACCAGCGCAGCCGCGCCATTGCCTTCATCCGCAAACAGCTGAAAGCACGATCCCTGCTGTGGCTTTTAATATTTTTAAAATAATTTTTTCCGGCTTGTGGTTGAAACGCATGCGGGAGTTGTAGTATATACAAAGCGGGTTTATGGAACAGGACCAGGAGCTGGCCAGGATCATTTTAAAATCAATAGCTGCTGCGCTTACGCAGGAGGAGCAGGCATTGCTTGATCAGTACCTGCAGGCATCCGCCGCCAACCGGGAAAAGTACCGGCAGCTTACCACCGGTAATGAGCTCATGCCCATGCTGGCCCGCTATGCGCAACGTAACCGCCGGCAGCAGCAAAACCTGCAGGAAATACTCACACGCATTAATGCCGGCCCCGTAAAAGTGGCGCACCGCATACACTTTATGCGCCGCTGGGGTTGGGCGGCGGCAGTGCTGCTGTTGCTGGCGGCAGGCGCTGTTTACTTTTGGCCGCACCGGCAATTGCCGCAGCAGCAGGCGCATACCCTCCCTGTTGATATTGCACCCGGTAAAAACGGCGCTGTATTAACGCTGGCTAACGGCAGCCGGCTGGTGCTGGATAGCGCGGGTAACGGTATAATCGCATTACAGCAGGGTGCACAGGTAGTTATGCAAAACGGGCAATTGTCTTACACCCCATCCGGCAAAAACAGCTGGGTGTATAATACAATGGCTACACCCAAAGGCAGGCAGTTTAGCCTGGTGTTGCCGGATGGGTCTAAGGTGTGGCTCAACGCAGCCAGCTCCCTGAAATATCCCACTGCATTTACAGGTAAAGAGCGGGTAGTGGAGCTAACCGGCGAAGCTTACTTTGAAGTAGCTAAAAATGCCGCACAGCCTTTTAAGGTAAATATACCCGGGCGCGCTGAAATAGTGGTGCTGGGCACAGGCTTTAACATAAATGCCTACGATGATGAAGATGCTTTAAAGGCCACGCTGCTGCAGGGCGGCATACGCCTGCAGGGTAATAACGCTGTTACACCGGTTGTGCTGCAGCCCGGCCAGCAGGGCCGGTTACAGCCCGGCGCACCTATTCGTGTACAGCAGGCCGATATAGATAAGGTAATGGCCTGGAAGAACGGCATCTTTAATTTCAATGATGCCAGTCTGCAGGAAGTAATGCGCCAGCTGGAACGCTGGTATGATATTGAGGTTGTATATGAAAAAGGCGTGCCCGACAAATATTTTTATGGTAAGGTAAGCAGGGATATACCGCTTTCCGGGTTATTAAAAGTGCTGGAGGCTACCCGGGTACATTTCCGTATTGAACAGGGCCGCAAGCTGGTTGTTATGCCATAAAGCCGCCATTGAACATACATTAAAACAAGGGGGAATAAAACAGATGCGGGCGCAGGCCTGCGAATAGATCAGCCAGAGGATTGACCAACCATAAAACGAAACCGGGAGTGCTTCGACCCACTCCCGGCGGTAGTTTGGTTCATCCAAATGACAGTTGCTTAAACATTCATTTATTATCAACCAAACCAATGCAAATTATGCAAAAAACTGCTAATTGGCCCGGGCTTGCTATACCTATGTACAAGAGCAGGCAGGAGGGGAACCGGGCAATAGCCAAAATCCTGTTAGTCATGAAATTGACTTTCGTTTTATTAACTGTTGCATTCATGGGCGTGCATGCCACCGGCTTATCGCAGTCGGTAACGCTTTCCGGCAGGCACCTGAGCTTAAAACAGGTGTTTACCACCATTGAGCAGCAAACAGGGTATGTAGTATTCTCAAACCGCGGCGACCTGGATGATGCCCGGCCGGTAAGCCTGGATGTGCAGAACATGCCGCTGGTAGCTTTCCTGGATGTAGTAATGAAAGACCAGCCGCTGAGCTATATAATAGAAGGAAAGACCATCGTGCTTTCCCTGAAGCCGGCGCCACCTGCTGCCGGTGCCGTTGATACAGCCAGCGCTGCCCGTATCAGCATATCGGGGCGTGTAATGAGCGATAATAACGAAGTTATTCCACGTGCCACTATTTCCATTAAGCGAATTGGTAAGGTAATACTGGCCGATGACGAAGGCTATTTTTCTATAAACGATGTGGAAGATCCTTTTGTATTTGAAATATCAGCGGTAGGCTATGCTCCTATGACATTGCGGGTAAGCAATGGCAAAATACATCCAACCGGCCTGCCAATGCATGGCTCGTTTATTACTACTACCAACGGGCAGCTGATAGTGCAGCTGGGAAAATCAGTATCGCCGCTGGATGAGGTGCAGGTAATTGCTTACGGGCAAACCACGCGCCGTATGGGCCTGGGTGATGTTACCACCATCCGCGCAGAAGAAATTGCCAGGCAACCGGTCAACAACGTGCTGCTGGCCTTACAGGGCAGGGTGCCCGGTATGCAGATCAATATGAGCAATGGTTCCCTGCCCGGTGCCGTGCCGCAGGTAACTATACGCGGTATCAATTCTATAAGTGCGGGCACTTCTCCTTTATACATCCTGAATGGTATTCCACTACGGGAGTATGAGGCTAACCTGGGAGGCCCTGTGCAGAATATCAGCACATTGCTGAACATTAACCCCGCAGATATTGAAAGCATTGATGTGCTGAAAGACGCGGAAGCTACCGCCATTTACGGATCACGCGGCGCCAATGGCGTAGTGTTGATCACCACCAAAAAAGGGAAAGCCGGCAAAACCAGTTTTTCTGTAAATGCATACACCGGCGTAGGTACCGTTGCCCGCCGATTGCCTTTTATGGATGTGCACCAGTACAACGCTATGCGCCGCGAAGCCTTTGCCAACGATGGCCATACGCCTACTGCCGGCAGCGCGCCGGACCTGTTTACCTGGGACAC
Organism: Chitinophaga sp.; assembly: GCF_035761305.1. Taxonomy (GTDB): domain Bacteria; phylum Bacteroidota; class Bacteroidia; order Chitinophagales; family Chitinophagaceae; genus Chitinophaga. The sequence goes on from NZ_DASTRI010000120.1 coordinate 55,795, forward strand.
CCTGCACACTAAAGACTGGCAGGAGGAATTTATTGGTGGTACTGCTGTTACGCATGATATAAATGCCTCCATTTCCGGCGGTAATGCCAATACCACCTTCCTTATAAATGGCGGCTATCATAAAGATGGTACTGTATTTCCCGGCAACCTTGGCGCCGACCGTAAATCAATACGTTTAAATATTGATCATCATGCCATGGGCGGTAAGCTGGGCGTAAATGCATCTGTTGCCGCTACCAACACGTACCTGGGGCTTATTTCAGGTAACCTGATGTCTTTCGTTTCGCTGCCGCCCAGCTACCCTATGTATAATGAAGATGGTACTCCCAATTTTAACGGGCCTTCCGGCTATCCGCTGGCTTACCTGATGCAGCCGGCAGATAACACCACTAACACCTACAACGGTAATATCGCAATACGCTATTCGCCCGTTAAGCACCTGAACCTGAAATTAACAGCCGGTTTGGACAATGCTATTTTGGACCAGACGCTGAAATTCCCTTCTGCTTCGCAGGCTAATAATGCAGATGCGCGGCTGAATATCCGCAACAGCAATGTGAAAACATGGATTGCGGAGCCACAGGCAGACTATACTATTTATGCCCGCAAGCATACCCTGAAGGTACTGGTAGGCGGCACCTGGCAAAAAACCACTACCAGCTCATTAGGCGCCAACGGTACAGGTTTTACCAATGATGCGCTGCTGGATAACATCAGCTCTGCTGCCAGCATTTATACTTATAACTACAGCTCCAGCTATGCATACAACTCTTTCTTCAGCCGCATCAGCTATAACTGGAACCAGGAGTACCTGGCAAACCTGAGCTTCCGCCGTGATGGTTCTTCGCGGTTTGGACCCGGCAAACGTTTTGGCAACTTTGGAGCTGCCGGCGTTGGCTGGATATTCACACAGAATGGCGCTGTGAAGAAAGCGCTGCCTTTTATGAGCTTTGGTAAGCTGCGCGCCAGCTATGGCATTAACGGGAATGACCAGATCAATGATTACGGCTACATTACCACTTACGCCAGCGGGCAGCCGTACCAGTCTAATACATTGTTCCCTACCAACCTGGCCAACCCCGATTATCGCTGGGAAGAGAACCGTAAGCTGGAAGCCGCGCTGGAAACAGGTTTTAAGGATGATCGCTTTTTGTTCAGTGTAGCCTGGTTCCGCAACCGTACCAATAACCAGCTCATTAACTACGTTATTTCCCCGCAGTCCGGCTACGGCAGCTACCCGGCCAACTTCCCGGCGCTGCTGCAAAATACAGGCTGGGAGTTTCAGGCTACCAGCAGCAATATTGCCACTAAGAACTTTACCTGGCGTACGCTGTTTAATTTTTCTATCAGCCGCAACAAGCTGCTCGATTTCCCGAACATTGAGCAAACCTCCTACTCCAGCCAGTACTTTGTAGGGCAGCCTTTAACCGTTAGGCAGGCTTACCGCTTCCTGGGGCTTAGCAACAAGGGCGTACCTGTACTGGACGACATGAACAAGAACGGCGCGGTTTCTTCCGACGACCGCTATATCATAGGCAGCAATAATCCTCTGTTTGGCGGCATGTCAAATGAGTTCAGCTATAAAGGCATTAGCCTGAGCTTTTTTATAGAGTACACGCATATCAGCAATTTTGACAATTCCATCAGCGCATCCCGTGTAGGCGCAATAGGCGTGAACCCTTTAACACAGGTGCTGGACCGCTGGCAAAAACCGGGTGACGAAGCCTTTACAAGCAGGCCTAAGTTCACTACATCCGCCGCTACCTATAATGCAAGGTTCTATTCACAATCCGATATTTTCTGGACCAACTATAACATTGTGCGGCTGCGCAACCTCAGCATTTCTTACGACCTGCCAAAGGCCTGGCTGCAAAAAGCGCACCTGCGCCAAACACAGGTGTACATGCACGCGCAAAACCTTTGGGTGGCCGACAGCAATAAATACCGGTACGATCCTGAATCCGGCAACCTTAATATGCCGCCGCTGCGCACTTTCACTTTTGGTATTAATTGTACACTGTAAAATGAGCAACATGAAATTAGCATATATAGTAAGTATAACGGCAGCGGCTATATTAATATCAGCCAGCGGCTGTGAAAAATTTGTAGACACACCCATACCTACCAACAGTATTGTACCGGACCAGGTATTTACCAACGACGCCACAGCCGTATCTGCACTGCTGGGAGCTTACCAGTCAATATTAAACACGGCCGGCGATATGGCTTTAAATACAGACCTGTTTGGAGATGACGTTTATAATCCTAATGCCAGCGGCGCTTACCAGGAAGCGCAGGAAAATACCTATTCGGAAAACACCAACTTCCATTTCTTCGATAACTATTACAGGGCCATTTTTTTGGCAAACAGCCTGCTGGAAGGTTTGGAAACACATCATACCATTAGTGCAGCCACAGCGCAGCAGATTAAAGGAGAGAGCAGATTTTTGCGTGCCTACTGTCATTTTGTGCTTGCCAACCTGTATGGTAACCCGCCACTGGTTACCACTACCCTCGTAAGCGTGTCTGCCTATATAGGCAATACGCCGCGTGAGCAGCTGTATGCCGCCATTATCAATGATCTGAAAGATGCCTATGAGCTGATAGGTACCGGTTATCCTTCCGAGGACCGCGCCCGTGCCAATAAAGCTACGGTTAGCGCCCTGCTGGCAAAAGTGTACCTGTACACGCAGCAGTGGCAGAATGCAGAAGCAGAGGCTACCCGCCAGATCACTAATCCTGCATATTCAATGGCTGATGACCTGAATACGGTTTTTGTAAAAGACAGCCCTGAAACCATCTGGCAGCTATGGTCGCAATACAGTTATAACACGCAGGGCGCCACTTATGTGCCTTCTGACCCTACCCGGGTTACATATATTTTGCGCCCTGGTTTGCTCAATGCCTTTGAGGCGGGCGATCAACGTAAAGTTGCATGGACACGCGAAGGAGAAGGGAACAGCGCCGGGCTTTTTTACGCTTATAAATACAAGCAAAGCAATTCATCCAACAATACCAATATTGAATACCTGGTGCAGTTCCGTTTGGCAGAGCAATACCTGGTACGTGCAGAAGCACGCGCACACCTGAACAATATCAGCGGCGCCATGGAAGATGTAAATGCCGTACGTGCACGTGCGGGACTGGCAAATGTAACTGCCGCCGGCATGCAGGAAGCGCTGCTTAAAATTGAGCAGGAAAGAAGGATTGAGCTGATGACGGAAAACGGCAACCGCTGGTTTGACCTGAACCGTACCGGCCGCGCCACATACTGGCTGCAGCCGCAAAAGCCCACCTGGCAGCCGCGTGATACGGTGCTGCCTTATGCCACTACGCTGTTGCTGGCTAACCCGAACCTGGAGCAGAACAAGGGGTATTAAGCTATAAAACCATGCCTTCATTGCTGAAAAAATAAAAAAACACATATGAAAAAAATGATGCTGGGGCTATGGCTCATATGCCCCCTGTGCCTGTGCGCGCAGGATAGCCTGTTCTCTAAAATGCTGGCTGCACCTAAACCACAGGTGCTGGAAATGGTAAAAGCCAATCCCGATGCTATGCAGGGCGTACAGGTACTGGCTTCCTGGCTTTCCGGCACAGCATTGCCGTCTGCTGACGATGTAGAGCAGTACATCGCTATTTACAGCCGGCTGTCGGATAAAGTAAAACAATCAACACTTGGGAAAGAAGTAGGCCGGCGGCTGCAAAATGAGCAGCAGCTGGTTATTGGCGCTACTGCGCCTGATTTTACTGCAAATAATACAAACAGGCAGCCGGTAAGCCTTAGCAGCCTGCGCGGCAAATATGTGCTGGTAGACTTCTGGGCCTCCTGGTGCATACCCTGCCGCAGGGAATTTCCCTTCCTTAAAAAAGCCTATGCCCGCTTTAAGGATAAGAATTTTGAAATACTGGGCTATTCACTGGATGAAAAAGAAGCATTGTGGGTTTCCGCCGTGGAAAATGACGATACGCCCTGGGTTCAAATATCTGCGCTGAAAGGCTACAAAGATCCTGTTGTAACCATGTACAATGTAAGCTACGTGCCCAAGAACTGGCTGATAGATCCGTCGGGTAAAATCATAGCCCGTAACCTGCGGGGCGAGAACGTGGAAAAGGAATTGGAAAAACTGCTTAAATAAAGTAAATGAAAAAATGGATAACAGGCTGCTGGCTGTTGCTGTTAACCTGTACAGCAACTGCGCAGCGGCTGCTAATGGAAAGGCCTGCTGTGGAGATCAGTATAGACAAAGCTTTCAAGTATGCAGAGATACGCACCTGGAAATTTAATTTGCCAAACGGCGTAAGCCTGGTAGTACGGCCGGATGAAAATGTGCCTTATATACAGCTGCGCGGCTTTTGTAATGGCGGCGCAATGGGGATGCCTGCCGCGGATTACTATGCGGCCATTCACGCAGGCGCTATTATAGGCCAAAGCGGTGCCGGTAAATACAGTAGTGATACATTGGCTGCGCTGTTACACGCGCAGCAGATGAACCTGCAGTTTGCTATTGAAGATAACCGCACCCTTATTAAGGCTGCCTGTAAAAAAGAAGACCTGGAAACGCTGCTGCAGCTGGTGTGCCTGTACTGCACTGCTCCGCAAAAAAATACGGCAGTGTACCAGCAGTATATGCAGCAATTGAAAAGCAAACCGCAAACAGGATTGTATGCGCTTACACTCAATAACCTGCTGGGTACGCATGCGGGAGATATAACACCGGCGGTTATACGTAGTATTACCCTGGAAAAAGCCTGTCATGCCTTTCAGCAATGCTTTGGCAATGCCAGCGGTTTCACCTTTGTAATAACCGGCGATCTGAATGCCAATGGCATGAACAACAGCCGCCTTACACCATTGATTGCAAAATACCTGGGCACGCTGCCGGCTGCCGGAACAGGTAAAAAGCCGGCCGTAAAGCCGCTGGAGATACCTGCTACCGGAATATTGAAAACAGTGAAGGCCGGTGCAGATACTTTAATTACCACCACCGTAGCGTTTAGGAATAATTATGTTTTCAGCGATAGCGCCAACCTGCAGCTAAAAATAGCCGCCAGGATATTTTACAAGCGCCTGGTGCATGAAAGAAGAATAGCAGGCTTAACCCTGCAGGCGTTGTCCTATGCACTGAATTTTTACAAGACTCCTCTGCAGCAGTATAGCTGGCAGTTAAGCTATACCTGTGCCGCAGCACAGGCAGCACAAATGCAGCAGGTGTTTCAATCCGTAATGAAAAGCATGCAGGACAGCATTGCCATGGTAGAGATAAAAGACTATACAGACCGTGCCAGGCAGGACCTGAAAAGGAATTTTACCAACAATGCTTTCTGGACCGATTACCTGCTGGCGCAATGTTACGTGCAGGAACCGCCGGATGTAATAGCCGGCTATCCTTACAACTATCGTATGGCTACTCCGGAAACCGTGCTGCAAATGGCCCGCCAGGTATGGAGCAGCAAAAATTATATACAGGTAACCGCCATGCCCGGCACTAAAAATCTTTGATACATGATAAAGAAGTTTGTTTTAGCAGGAATATTATTGAGCGCAACATACGGTTTGTACGCACAGGAAAAATTTCCGGACCTCATTTTTGCAGATATTCCCGGTGCGCCTAAGCTGCAAATGCCTTTCCTGGTAAAAGGCAGCACAAAGCCGGTAATGGCGTTGCGGCATGGCCTGGCTGCGCCGGCCCTGTGGGATTGGGACGGCGATGGAAAACAAGACCTGTTGATAGGGGAGTTTGAAACCAGCGAT
>NZ_DASTRI010000121.1:0-85029 GCF_035761305.1 Chitinophaga sp.
ATAAGCCCTGTGACGATTTTGATGAATTTGCGAACGGCAACTGGAAAAAGAACAATCCCATCCCCTCAACAGAAAGCCGTTGGGGCGCCTTTAACATACTTGATAAAGAAAACAAGGAAGTAAGGCTCAAAGGCATTATAGCCGAAATCACCCAACAAACCGACCTCAAAAAAGGCACAGAAGAACAACAGATTGCTGACTACTACCGCTCTTTCCTGGACACTGCTACCATTGAAAAGCTGGGCATTGCGCCTTTACAGCCTTATCTTGATAAGATCAATGGCGTGAAATCACTGGCCGACTGGTCTAAGGTAAGCGGCGAATTACAGAAATTAGGTGTACCCACTTTCGAAATGTTCGGCGTGGATGCCGATGCGCGCAACAGCAGCATGAACGCATTATACGCTTCACAGGGCGGTTTAAGCCTGCGCGAAAGAAGCTATTATGACCGCACCGACTCCAACACCGTAAAGGTGCGCCAGGAGTTTGTAGCCCATGTAGATACCATGTTCAAAATGGCCGGCTTCCCGGATAAAGACCCCGGCAAAACACTGCTGGACTTTGAAACCAAACTGGCCAAGCTGCAGCTTACCAATGTTGAACGCCGTAATCCTGTTAAAACTTACAACAAGGCCGCCTTCAGCGAGCTGAAAACACTGGCCCCCCAGTTCGACTGGGATGCTTATGCCCATGAGCAGGATGTTAAAAGCGATACCGTGATCATTGAGAACAAGCCTTACATTAAAAATGCAGGCGCGCTGCTGAAAGCCACCCCGCTGGAAACACTGAAGCTGTACACCCGCTGGCAGCTGCTGAGCCGTTTTGCCAGCTTCCTGCCCAAGAAATTTGATGATGCCAACTTTCACTTTTACGGCACTATCATGAGCGGCCAGAAAGAGCAGAAGAAGCGCAACGAACGGGCTATCCGCTCTACAGACGGCACCCTGGGCATGCCCCTGGGCAAGCTGTTTGTAAAGAAGTATTTCCCCGAAAGCTCCAAGCAAAAGGTTTCTGAAATGATAGAGAACGTACGTAAGGTGTACGGCCAAAGAATTGACGCCCTTACCTGGATGAGCGACTCTACCAAGCAAATGGCGCATAAAAAGCTGGCCTCCTTTACTTACAAGATCGGGTACCCGGATAAATGGAAAGATTATTCCTCCATTCAAATAGGCCCCGGCACACTCATTGACAATATTATATCTGCTGCCAACTACAGCAACAATGAAGCAGTAAAGAAAATAGGCAAGCCGGTTGATAAGAAAGAATGGTTAATGACGCCGCAAACGGTAAATGCTTACTACAACCCGCTGAATAACGAAGTGGTATTCCCCGCCGGTATTCTGCAGCCGCCGTTCTTTAATCCCAATGCAGATGATGCTATCAACTACGGCGGCATTATTGCCGTAATAGGCCATGAGTTCACCCACGGTTTTGACGACCAGGGCTCACAGTTTGATGCAGAGGGCAACCTCAAAAACTGGTGGACCGCTGCAGACCGTGCTAACTTTGATAAGCTCACCAAACGTTACATCACCTATTTTGACGGCATAGAAGCCCAACCGGGTTTCCATATCAACGGCGCTTTAACCATTGGCGAAAACGTGGCTGACCTGGGCGGTTTAACACTGGCTTACCATGCGCTGGAACAGTCGTTCCATGGTAAAGAGCCCGCACCTATTGACGGCTTTACCTGGAAACAGCGCTTTTTCCTGGGCTGGGCGCAGGTATGGCATGGCAATATTACCGATGCGGCCCTGCGTAACCAGGTACAAACGGACCCGCACTCCCCTGCCCGCTTCCGTATTAACGGGCCGCTGAAGCACATGAAAGAGTTCCAGGATGCCTGGGGCTGCACCAGCGGTAAAATGGTGCTGCCGGATAGTGCACGCGTAGTGATCTGGTAATAAATGTTTTGTTAAATAATACCGGGGCCTGTACAGCAGTGGTTGTACAGGCCTCCGCTTTTTACGTATCTTTGTCCCGTTTATTAAACACCACAACCATGCTGAACTTAGTGAAACAATACAAGAAAGAGCTGCGGAACATCCTGTTGCTGGTTTTAGTGGCCGCTTTGCTGCCTTATTTACCAAAAACCTTTCATTTCCTGGAAAGCTTTACCGGTATGATGATGATAATGGGGGTTTTATGCGGTTGTGTATTGGGCCTTAGCCTGAAGCTGCACTACCGTATTATGGTGCTGCGTATTAACAAGGAAAATAACCAGTAAAAAAGGAATAGTATGCAAAAACTGATATACGCTTTTGCCTTTGCCGCGTTGCTCACGGCTTGTGGCAGCGGCGCAGGCAAACAGCAGCCCAGCCAGGACGCGGCAGAAGATAATACACCCGCTACGCTCATTGCACAGGGCAAAATGGGCGATCCGGTATGCCAGATGCCTTATGACACCAGCTATGTTGAGTGGAGCGTGTATAAAGGCGATACGGTGCATTTCTGCTCTCCAACCTGCAAAGGGGTATTTGATAAGACCCCCGGTAAGTATGCCGCAAACCTGAAATAATTAATTTTGCTATAAGCTTATGTAAAAAGGCTGTGCTTCCGATGGAGGCACAGCCTTTTGTTATATTACCTACCGTTGTAAAAGCAACAGGCGCCCTGTTATAACAACACCACTTTCATAAAAAAACCGTCCTGCTAAAAAGCAGGACGGAGCTTGAACAGTTTATGAAAATCTACGCTTACGCAAATAATTAGTTGGCGGCATACTCAGTGTCCTGGGGGCCCCAGTTAATCCATGACTGTTTAGTCCACGGGTTAGCCGGATCCACAGCGCCAATGTAGTTCACCTTGTCAAAGAAACCGTCAAATACAGCAGGGAAAGTAGCTGTTTTGGAGATCTTCAGGGCAAACTCAGTGTTGGAAGCTTTAAAGTTGCTGATAGCAGGTACTGCAGTAAATACATCTGTTAAAGCAGCAGCGCTTACGTTAGCATTGGCAGCATCCATGATCAGGGTTTGAATACCTGCAACTGTCAGGTAAGAAGCATCTTTGTTATCACCGTCAAACAGTACGGGACCGATAGCAGCACTACCATTACCGCGCTGGTCAGTGATGGGGCTTATGCCGGATGCCTGGAATACACAGTTAATCAGTTTAGAGTTGCCGGCTGCGAGGGAGTCCTGGGCAATTTTGCTTTCAACGTCAATACCAACAGGCATACCGCTGTATACAGAATTAGCTACGGTAAAGGTAGCGCCTCTTCTCCAGCGTGCGCCGGAATAAAAATAGTCGCCGTTACCGGTAGCGCTGCCAGGACCAACAATGGTTATGTTTGAAATAAGCGGGTGCGTGAAAGGCGTGCTGGTGTTAGCGCCATTCAGGTTGTCTACTTCCATGCCGTTAGACAGGCTCACCACGTCGGAGAATTTGGGATCCAGTAAGGCTACGCAAAACTGCAGCTTGCCACGGAAACCGCTGTCCATATCAAAGTTATCATCCAGCGTGCCGTAAGCTACCAGGTATTTAGCCGTTACAGTACCGCCAAACCATTCAAAAGCGTCATCGCCGGAGTAGCTAACCTGTACGTGATCTATAGTAGTACCGCTGCCTACAGCATAAAAAGTAACGCCGTTTACTTCAGAGTCTTTAGTGCTGGCCAGCGCAATACCGCCAAATTCAACCCTTACATATTCCAGCACACCGGAGTTATCGTTATCAACAAATGCACCGGTTTCATTGCTGTAGCCCAGGTCTACGGTAGCATCGGCGCCTTCAATACCTTCTACTTTTCTTTTATCAACCGGGCGGTTGGTGCTGGCTTTACCCAACAGCATAATACCACCCCAGTCGCCAGGTTTGCGTGAGCCAACCGGCTTTTCAGAAGTAAATACAATCGGAGCGTCGGCAGTGCCTTTTGCTATCAGCTTTGCGCCGCGGGTAATGATCAGCGTGCCGCCTTTGGTAGGAGATACCTGGCCGCCCAGGATCAATGTGCCGGGCTGTATGGTTAATGTAGCATTGTTTACTACATATACATAATCCCGCATTACATATACTGTGTCTTTTGATAAAGTTCTGTCTTTGTCAATTTTACCGGAAAGCACTACCTGTTTCTTTTCACCCCCACCACCAGGATTAGTATTGTTGTCGTCGTCCTTGCTGCAAGACATAAATCCCAGAGCAATGGCTGTTAAGGCCAGGAATGATGCACGAATGTGTGTCATAATAATTATTTAGTTTCTGTAAAAAAATAAAACCAGTGTTACCTAATTGTTAGCCCAGTATTAACAAACTGATAATTTATTAATGAAATGTATACGTAAAGCTCAGAGAGAAATTGGTTCCCATCTTGTAGGAATAAAAAACGTAATCTGTTCCTTTCTTATAAGCCTTTTTGTCATCCTTGTTCTGGTACAGCAAATAAGGATTGTTGAAGAGGTCTGAAATATTCAGCTTCAGCTCTGCATTGTTCCTGAACAGTCTTTTGCTCAGCTGCAGGTCCAGCAGGTTGCGGGAGTTCTCATACACATCCAGCTTGTTGCTGCTGTCGTCACCCACGGTATTGATACGGGGGCCAATACGGTTGTACAGGATGGTAAGGCCCATGCTGTTGCCGGGATCATTCAGCTGCAAGCCGGCATTCACCAGGTAAGGCGACTGGCCCGGCAAAGGACGGGTTTCACCATTAATATTACGCACCGTTTGGTTCGGGTTCTTTATAGAAGAATGTATGTAAGCGGCATTCAGGAATACATAGGAGTTAGTGCCCCATTTCTTTAACAGGAACTCCATGTTCTTGCGGATCTCCAGTTCTGCGCCAAAGGTATTGGCGTTGTCCAGGTTAATATAGGTACGGTCGTTATTATCTATACTGAACCAGGTTTCAGAAATGGGGTTCTTGAACCTTTTATAGAAAGCAGCTACCGCAAAGGTTTCACCGGCATGCGGGTACAGCTCATAGCGCAGGTCTACGTTGGTAATGCGCGTTTGCTTCAGCGACGGGTTGCCAAATACAGCCGCGGAGTTAATAAAGTCGTAGAAGCTGAAAGAAGCTATTTCACGGAACTCCGGCCTGGCCACCGTGTTAGAGTAAGATAAACGCAGGTTGGTTTTATCCGTTAAAGCATATACGAAGTTAGCAGAAGGCAGGAAGCTGTTATACGTTGTATCTGTTGTATAAACAGAACCGTTTTGTGTAACAGGCTTCAGCTGCTGCCGGTATGACTCAAAACGCAGGCCCCAGATCACACGCAGCTTGGCTGTAATAAAGTTATCGAACATAAAATAACCGGCGCTCAGGTTGGAGTTGGCCTTATAGTTGTTTTCGGGCGAGCTGTCGTCGCGCAGGTATAAGCCGTTGGCGCCCAGGTGCCTGGTGGCAAACAGCAGCTGCGGCGGCAGCACCAGGCTGTCGTAGCTGAAATTGTAGCTCCGGTGGTATGATAGCGGGCGGTAGTTGGAAGTACGCTGGCGGTACTGCTCAAACACACCCAGCTTCAGTGTTTGCTTGGAATCTTTAATAACCGGGAACTGGAAAGAGGCGCCGCCGTTATAAATATTGTCGTTCACTTTTGAAAAAGAGCGGGAGGTGCCGCCGTTCACCGGCTGGTCTACAATGGCGTGGCCGTTGGTGTAGTTGGCAATGCGGATGTCGGGATCCTCACGGTTGGTATTGGAGTAGTTCAGCATCCACTCCAGTTTTTTCTTGCCAAAACCGTGCTCGCCCTGTAAAGTGGAAGAAAGGATGTAACGCTCTACCAGCGCCCGCATGGATGATTGGGTAATGTAGCTGAAAGGCGGGGCGGGGTTGGTAGCCGCGCTGCGCAAAATGGTTTGGTTTTCCAGTATACGGTTATAAATATTCTTGAAAGATATTTTAGTGTTCTTTACGCTGTAGGCAAAGTTGGCCACGGCGCCCAAAGAGCTGTTATACCGGTTGGTGGTATCAAGGTTATGGCGTTTGAACACATTATTATCTATGTCAAAATCATTACGCTCTGCAAATTCATTCCGTTCTGTATGGTAGTGTGTAAGGGAAAGGATGTAGCCGAACTTCTGGTCGTTGCCCAGGAATTTCGTATTGCCCAATGATACCTGCAGGTTGGTGCCGGGCATTACCTTCCTGGCGGTGTTGATGCCCCAGGTGTTTTTAAAGGCCTGGTTAATATCGTCCTGCTGCTTACCGGTAGCATTGTTAAACCCGGTTTGGCCGGGTGCAACAGCAGGCAGCTTGCGTGATCCGTCGTCAAATGTCCAGTAGTCGTATTTACCGCGGAAACCGGATTTGCCGTCTTTAAAGGTTGACTGCGTGTTATAGCTGGCGCCAATGCCTACAGACACAAATTTTTCGTCGGGGAAATCCTTGGTGCTTACCTGTACCAGGCCGCCGGCAAAGTCGCCCGGCTTATCGGGGGTAGCGGTTTTATTAATAACAATGTTATCTATCAGGCCCGAAGGGATAATGTCAAAGGAGAAAGTTTTGCGGTCAGGCTCGGTGCTGGGCAGCAGCACATTGTTCATGGTGGCGTTATTGTACCGGTCTGTTAACCCGCGTACAATTACATATTTATTATCCTGTATGCTGGTACCGCTTACACGTTTCAGCACTTCACCGGTGCTTTTATCCGGTGAGCGGCGGATCTGGTCGGCAGAAATACCGCTGGAAACAGCCACGTTATTTTTTTGCGCTACATACAGCGCATTAATGGTTTCCTGTTTGTAGGAGCCGGTGATCACTACTTCTTTCAGCTCTTTAGACTGGGGCTCGTCCATTATCACATCCAGGTGCGTGGGAGCGCCGTTCTTTACAATTACCTCACTGATGGATTTTGTTTGGTAGCCCATATATTTATAGTCTACCGTGTAAGTGCCCGCGCCAACGTTAACGCTATAGTTGCCGTCAACATCGGTTACAGCGCCGGTGCCGGTGCCCTGTATCACAACAGTAACGCCAATCAGGGCTTCGCCTGTTTTTTTATCTGTTACCTTCCCTGTTATTTTACCGGGGCCCTCTGCAAATGCGCTTTGCATAAAACCAATTACTGCAAATAATAAACCCCAAAGTGGTGCTTGTATAGTTCTTCTTTTCATCACGTAAGCTTAGAATTTGCAGCAAAACTATTTCGGCCGTATTACTGGTATGTTAAGCCAATATTACCAGAATGTTAAATGTTAAGGAATCATTAAAAAAAGGTTAACAATAATCCTAAGCGTGTTTGGCAGGAAAGCCAGGAGGTGTTTGCCGGTTATTCAGCAGCATGTCTAATGATATGTCCAGCGATGAATACCCGTCTTCCCGGTTATTGCCGCCATCTGCAGCAATGATCTGGAACAGGTGCTGGCTTTTATTGGTAAAAGGCTTGTTGTCTTTTTTGCTGCACAGCTCCAGGCTGAAGTTGAACTTTTCTTCCAGGTCTTCTTCAAACTCCCGCAGGCTCAGGGTTTCATCAATAGGGTATTCTACAAGCATGTCTGCAGGGAAGCCGGCCTCTTTCAGGGTGTCAAACGAGTTGCCCAGGGAGTTATGGACATATACCGTAACGTTGCAGCATAGCAGCCGCTGAAATTGCAGCTGCAGCAAGGATATGGTCATTAAAGGGTGAAACTTCAGAATTTTCATCTCATTATATATTACTGCTTCCCAGCTATAGGATTATCATTCCGGCAAACTTAACGGCTTACCTTTAATTTAATATTAAGTAGCTGTTATGTTATTGTGAATAGCATAACAGCAATTTCTAATACAATAAATGTGTGCAAGTGCTGGCAACAGGAGATGGAAGGATAGCAATAGGTATCAGGGAGTGGTAAAGCTGATGACTTTAGACACTTCCCAGGGAAGCGGCACGTCATCCTCTTCATCAGGTAATACTACCTTGGTTTTAGTTACCGGGTGCTGGTACAGTTTCCACTCACCCCCCGTATACTCCAGGGAGGTAAGGCTTTCTACCCAGTCGCCCGAGTTCAGGTACATAACGCTTTTGCCGTTATGCTGCATTTCCTTTATAACAGGCTGGTGGATGTGCCCGCAGCACACCACGTCAAATTTTTTGTCAATAGCGATCTCTGCCACTATCTGCTCAAAATCCGAAATAAACTTCACCGCCTGCTTCACACTATGTTTCACTTTTTTTGAAAACGACAGCTTTTCCCGGCCCATACGTTCCAGGATGTTGTTTACCAGGCGGTTCAGGATAATTAAAATATCATATCCCTTGCCTCCCAGCTTGGCCAGCCATTTGGAGTTTTTCATGGTTACGTCATATACGTCGCCATGGAAAAACCAGTGGGCTTTGCCATCCACTTCCAGGATCAGCTTATTATCTATGGTAAAATTGCTCAGCTCAAAACCGGCGTACTTGCGCAGGGCCTCATCGTGGTTACCGGTCAGGTAGTACACCTCGGTTCCCTTACCGATCATTTTAAGAATGCGGCGGATCACCTTGGTATGGGCTTTTGGGAAAAACCGCTTGCTGAACTGCCAAATATCAATAATATCCCCGTTCAGCACCAGTATTTTCGGGTCAATACTGTCCAGGTATTGGACCAGCTCCTTGGCATGGCAGCCGTATATCCCCAGGTGTACATCGGAGATTACAACAATATCTAATGGGCGTTTTTCAGGCATTTAAATCAAATCAATTCCTTATGCAAAGGAAAATTTGCTATATTACTTTTATATTAACCCAGTGTTAAGGAATTATTAATTACCATATTTTCTTGGAGGTATTGGTCCCTGATAGCTATTTTTGCCGCAAATTTCAATTTACCTGATATGGGAGGCTTCAATTCTTTTGTAAAACTGTTTATACCGAAAGACCGGGTTTTTTATTCTTTGTTTGAGGATGTTGCCGCCAACCTGGTGGAAATGGGAGAGGTGCTGAATGACCTTGTGAACGCCAATGATCTGGCCATCCGTAAGGATAAAGTACACCTGATCGAACGGCTGGAGCATAAGAATGACGACTATACCCACCGCATATTCGTAGAGCTGGGGCAAAATTTTATCACCCCTTTTGACCGTGAAGACATTCACTACCTGGCCGCCACCCTGGACGATGTGGCTGATTACATACACGGTTCTGCCAAAAGAATTGACCTGTACAAGGTATATGAGCTGAACGAAAGCATCCGCAAGCTGGTAGAGCTGATTGGCCTGGGCGTGGCAGAGCTGCACAAAGCCATTCATGAGCTGCGCGATATGCGCAACATGCGGAACATTACCGACGCCTGCGTAAAGATCAACAGCCTGGAGAACCATGCGGATGACATTTACGACCGGGCCATTGCCGACCTGTTTGACACTGAAACCAACGCAGCAGAGCTGATAAAGATGCGTGAAATATACCAGGCGCTGGAAATAGCCACCGACAAATGTGAGGATTGCGCGAATGTAATCGAAACCATTATTATTAAGTACGCCTGATAAACAGGCTCCGGGGCAATGTTCACGTAATTTCTAAGCTATGACTTTTCTGATCGTTATTATTATTCTGGCGTTCATATTTGATTACATTAACGGTTTTCATGATGCGGCAAACTCTATTGCCACCATTGTTTCTACTAAAGTATTAACGCCTTTCCAGGCGGTGTTGTGGGCGGCCCTGTTCAACTTTGCCGCCTTTTTCATGTCAAAATATATCTATGGAGAGTTCCGGGTGGGCAATACCATTGCCAAATCCGTGTTTGAGCAATATATTACCCTGAAGGTGATCTTTTGCGGGCTGCTGGCGGCCATTGCCTGGAACCTGCTTACCTGGTGGTACGGCATCCCTTCCAGCTCGTCCCATACCCTTATCGGCGGGTTTATCGGCGCAGCCATTGCCAATGCACACGGCTCTTTTGATGTAATTAACTATGCCAAGGTAATGCCCACCATCTACTTTATTGTATTGGCGCCTTTCATTGGCATGGTGGTAGCCTTTGTTATTACCCTGTTTATCTTAAATATCTGTAAAAAGGCCAACCCCTTCCGGGTTGAAGGCTGGTTTAAGCGCCTGCAGCTTGTTTCCTCCGCGGCCCTTAGCCTTGGCCACGGTGGTAACGATGCGCAAAAGGTAATGGGCATTATTGCCGCCGCCATGGTGGCGCACGGCTCAATTGAGAAAATAACGGATGTGCCCAACTGGGTGCCCCTGTGCTGCTTTACCGCCATAGGCCTGGGCACCATGAGCGGTGGCTGGAAGATTGTGAAAACCATGGGTACCCGTATCACCAAAGTAACCCCGCTGGAAGGCGTGGCTGCGGAAACAGCCGGCGCCGTAACCCTGTATCTTACAGAAACCCTGGGCATACCGGTCAGCACCACCCATACCATTACCGGCTCCATTATAGGCGTGGGCGCCACCAAACGCCTGTCGGCTGTACGCTGGGGAGTTACCGTAAGCCTGCTGTGGGCCTGGATCATGACCATTCCCATTAGCGCCCTGATAGCGGCAGCGGTATATTTTATAGTAAATATTTTCGTTTAATAACGGCAAAGCATACGCGTTTACCGGTTTGTTGCCTGCATCTTGCACGTAAAAAGCGGTAAACGTGCGCTTTCCACCCCGCCCCCAACTTTTTCTTGTTAAAAATTCCCGGCAACCCCTATTTTTGTGAGATTTTTGTGAAATAGCGGATCGTACGCTACCTATAACTAATAACTGACCCAAAAATTTTGGCAAATGAAAGGTATCATTCTGGCAGGTGGCTCAGGTACCCGCTTACATCCTATCACTTACGCTATCAGTAAACAGATCATGCCTATCTATGATAAGCCCATGATCTATTACCCGCTGTCTACCCTTATGCTGGCCGGCATACAGGATATACTGATTATTTCCACCCCCCACGACCTACCCGCCTTTAAACGCCTTTTTGGCGATGGCAGCCAGTATGGCCTGCGCCTGCAGTATGCAGAGCAGCCCCAGCCCAATGGGCTGGCCCAGGCTTTTGTTATAGGCCGGGAGTTTATTGGTAATGATAAGGTAGCCCTGGTGCTGGGTGACAATATATTTTATGGCGCCGGCCTGGGCACCCAGCTGGCGAATAATGTGAACCCGGATGGCGGCATTGTATACGCCTACCACGTATCGGACCCCGAACGCTACGGCGTGGTGGAGTTTGATGCGCAGATGAAGGCGGTATCTATAGAAGAAAAGCCCGCACAGCCAAAATCCAGCTATGCCGTACCAGGCCTGTACTTTTATGACAACGAAGTAGTGAACATTGCCCGCGATCTGCAGCCCAGCGCCCGCGGGGAATACGAGATTACGGATGTGAACAGGGAATACCTGCGCCGGGGCAAGCTGCAGGTATCTATACTGCCCCGTGGCACCGCCTGGTTAGATACCGGCACCTTCGACTCCCTGATGCAGGCCTCCCAGTTTGTGCAGGTAATAGAACAGCGCCAGGGTATTAAAGTTGCCTGTATTGAGGAAATAGCCTACCGCAAGGGCTTTATTACCAGGGAACAGCTGCAGGCGCTGGCCAAACCTTTGCTGAAAAGCGGCTATGGACAATACATTGAAGAAGTACTGAAACAAAAGATATAAGGGAGAATTACGGATTGCTCAATTACGAATGTGAAGCGCACATTACAACCAGGTGTTTAATATTTAATACAAAGGGCTGATTTTCTGCTGCATGAAGCATTCAGCGTTTGGCAATTCATAATTAACTTCACAGCATTATAAACACACAATTAATCAATTTATGAAGGTTCTTGTTACCGGTGGTTGTGGCTACATTGGTGCGCATACAATTGTAGACCTGATCAATCATGGCTTTGATGTGGTATCTGTAGACAGTAACATCCGCAGCACTACCCAACTATTGGACGGTATTGAAAAAATTACCGGCAAAAAGATCCATAATTATAAGGTAGACCTCTGCAACCTGGAGGATACACACGCTGTTTTCCATGAGAACCGCGACATTGTTGGCGTTATTCACTTTGCCGCCCTGAAAACCGTACCCGAGTCAGTAGCACAGCCGCTGCTGTATTTTCATAACAACCTTACCTCCCTGGTAAACATCCTCAAATGCATCCAGGAGTTTAAGGTGCCCAACTTCGTATTTTCCTCTTCCTGTTCAGTATACGGCAATGCCACCGCCCTGCCGGTGGTAGAGGAAACCCCGCTGGGTGAGGCGCAGTCGCCCTACGCCCGCACCAAGCAAATGGGCGAGCAGATCATACATGATTACAGCCGGGTAAACGACACCCAGTCTATCCTGCTGCGCTACTTTAACCCGGTAGGCGCCCACCCTTCGGCCCTGATCGGCGAGCTGCCCCTGGGCAAGCCCGATAACCTGGTGCCCATGATCACGCAAACAGCCATTGGCAAACGGCCCAAGATGATCGTGTTCGGCCACGACTACGATACCCGCGACGGCTCCTGCATACGCGACTACATTCATGTAATGGACATTGCCAATGCACACACCCGCGCCCTGCAATACCTGCTGGATAAAAAGAACAGCAGCAACTGCGAAACCTTTAACCTGGGCACCGGCAATGGCGTAACCGTGCTGGAAGCCATTAACGCCTTTGAAAAAATATCCGGTGTAAAGCTTAACTATGAGCTGGGCCCCCGCCGCCCGGGCGATGTAGTGGCTATTTACGCCAACAACAGCCTGGCTAAGGAAAAGCTGGGCTGGGAGCCCAAGACCGGTATTGAAGATATGATGCGCACCGCCTGGCAGTGGGAAGTAAGCCTGCGCGACAAAGCGCTGAGCAACTGATTCAATATGCAAATGTGCAGGTATGCAGATGTGCAGATGATTTAAATATGCTGTATTTTCATTTGCAAATTTGCATATCTGCAAATTTGCATATCTGCACATTTGCACATTTTATTACTACTTTTACGTTCAAATTTTTGAAAACTGGTATATGGTAAAAGATATTCAACCCTTAAATGAAAAAGAAACAAGGGCCGGCTTTGGAGAAGGCATCCTGGAAGTAGCCCGGAAAAATCCCAATGTAGTAGCATTAACAGCCGACCTGCTGGGGTCTATGAAGCTGAATGCTTTTATTAAGGAGTTTCCCGAGCGTTTTATACAGTGCGGCATTGCCGAAGCCAACATGATGGGCATTGCCGCTGGTATGACCATTGGCGGTAAAATACCGTATACCACTACTTTTGCTAACTTTTCAACCGGCCGCGTATATGACCAGATCCGCCAGTCTGTTGCCTATTCCGGCAAAAACGTGAAGATCTGCGCTTCGCACGCCGGCCTTACCCTGGGTGAAGATGGGGCTACCCACCAGATCCTGGAAGATATTGGCCTCATGCGCATGCTGCCCGGCATGACCGTAATAGTGCCCTGCGATTTTAACCAAACCAAAGCAGCCACCATTGCCATTGCCGACCACCAGGGCCCCGTATACCTGCGTTTTGGCCGTCCCAAATGGCCCAACTTCACACCGGAAAACCAGGAGTTTAAAATAGGCAAAGCCCAGGTGCTGCATGAGGGTACCGATGTAACCCTGTTTGCCTGCGGCCATCTGGTATGGATAGCCGTTGAAGCTGGCAAAATACTGGAAGAAAAAGGCTACAGCGTAGAGATCATTAATATACATACCATAAAGCCGCTGGATGAGGAAGCCGTATTGCGCTCCCTTACCAAAACCCGCTGCGCCGTTACCGCCGAAGAGCATAATGTGCTGGGCGGCCTGGGCGACAGCATTGCGCAGGTAGCAGCCCGCAACCTGCCTGTGCCCATTGAGTATGTAGGCACAAACGATACCTTTGGCGAAAGCGGCAAGCCCGTGGAGCTGCTCAAAAAATACGGCCTGGATGCCGGCCACATTGTGGCTGCCGCTGAAAAAGCCATGAGCCGTAAAGGAAAATAATTCACAGAAAGTATAGGCCATACGGTTAAACTTTTATGCAAAAAATCCATCTATGAGATGGATTTTTTATTTTAATTTCATTTATAACCAAACCAACAGAACAAGCGTGCAATATCTCATTCGCACTTCCATTTAACCTAACATGGCCGTAACACAGGATGATAAAGCACTTTTAGCGTTATACCGGCAGCCGGATACCCGGGAAAAAGGTTTCACGGAAATAATCCGCAAGTACCAGGAACGGCTATACTGGCATATTCGCCGGCTGGTGGTGGACCATGAAGATGCCAATGACGTATTGCAGAACGTGTTCATTAAAGTCTGGAAAAACCTGGAAGGATTTCGTGAAGATGCCCAGCTATTTACCTGGCTGTATAAAATAGCCACCAATGAGTGCCTTACCTTCCTGGAACAGCAGAAACGGAAATCTGCGGTATCTTTGTCAGACGTAGAAACCGGTCTTAGTAACAAGCTGCGCGCCGATAACCAGTTTGATGCCAACAAGTTGGAGTGGAAGCTGCAAAGGGCCATATTAAGCTTGCCCGAAAAACAAAGGGTGGTGTTTAACCTGCGGTATTATGATGAAATGCCGTATGAAGAAATGAGCCGGATATTGGAAACATCCGAAGGCGCCCTGAAGGCCTCCTACCATCATGCCGTAAAAAAGATTGAAGAGTTTATAAGGAACGGATAAAGATCGGCAAACCCGGCATAAGCTATTATCAACCAGGCATAAAGATGACAACGTAAATACCCATTAAACTATTGTCTTTGCTCATTGTCTAACAAATTGCTATGAATAAAAAGGGAAAGGATATTGCGGAAGAATTGAAGGAGGTAGTTCCCGGTTTGAACCTGCCGGCCACTGCACCGTTTACGGTGCCGGAAGGTTATTTTAATACCCTGCCGCACCAGATAATGCAGGGCATTAAAGCTGCGGAAGCAGCCGGTATGCCGGTGCAGGAAGAGCTGGCCGCCCTGTCGTCCCTGCTGGCCGGTATACCCAGGCAGCCCCGGCAAGCACCGCAGGGTTACTTTGCAGCGCTGCCCAACCAGGTAATGGCCGCCATTGCCGCACAGGAAAAAGCACCTGCCAAAGTAATATCCATCACTGCTTCCCGCCGGCGTTATATGCCCTGGGCCGCAGCCGCCTGTATCGCCGGTTGCCTGGCCATAGGCGCCCTGTTTCTTTTCAGGGGCGGCGCCGTTCGCAGTACCAATAGCCTTGATGCACAGCTGGCCGCTATCTCCGACCAGGAGATTGTGGATTACCTGCAAATGCATAGCGACGCGTTTGACAATGACGCTATATTCACCAACGTGTCCAGCGAAGATGTAGTTGAAGAACTGCCCAAAATATCAACCGACCTTAGTAGCCTGCCGGCCGAAGCCATTCAGAAATACCTGGAAAATACAGACTGGTCAAACTAAGGCGTAAATATTAGCGAATTAATACAATGAAGCATTTTAACATACTAGGATTTATGATGGCTGCTATGTTTTGCCTGGGCATCCGGGCAAGTGCGCAGCAGCCGGATAATGGCGATAAAGCCGCCCTGAAAGACAAGATCAGGTCTGCGGAAATTGCCTATCTCTCCAAACAGCTGGACCTTACCCCCGAGGAAGCCCAAAAATTCTGGCCTATCTATAATAATTATACCCGCGAAGTAGAGCTGCTTATTGCCGAACGCCGCAAAAACAAACAGGTAGACCGTAAAGACGATGCTACTGCCCGCCAGGCCTTGGATAAGGAAATGGATATTGAACAGCGGATGGTAGATGTGCGCACCCGCTATAAACAGGAGTTCCTGAAAGCGCTGCCGCCCCGCAAGGCCAGCTCGGTATTCAAGGCAGAACGGGAGTTCCGCATGCAGCTGATCCGCCAGCTGAAAGAACGCGGCGCCGACCGCAACCTCCGCCGCGTAAGACCGTGATCAAAGAATGTAAAATGTAGAATTTTAAATCTAAAATGTAAAAGTATAAGGGCGGGGTATCACTGCCATAATTACTGCGCAATTAATATCGTGAAGTGGTTACCGCATTACTTTTACATTCTACATTTTAGATTTTACATTTTAGATTTATTATTCTACACTCACATCTGCTTATAGTGTGCTCTTACTTCAATCACCTTCCCTTCCTCATTCAGCACCATCATTTCTGCCGACAGCCGGTTGTTTACGCTTTTGTAATACAATACCACTGAGCTCACCCCTTCCAGCACATGGTACAGCTCAAAGAACAGGTCGGGATATGCCTGCAGCCCCCTGCTAAAATACTTCCGCAGCTCCTCTTTACCTTGTATACGACCAGAAGGATCGTTGTTCAGCTTCAGGATAAGGGGAGAATAAAAAACTATCGAATCCGCATAGTGATGCATAATGGCCTCCAGGTCATGGCTGTTCCATGCCTGCAGCCATTCCTGTGCAAAGTTGTTCATAGCTGTTAAAGAATTTTAATACCAAGATAAGGAACGCTGTAATGAATTTACAGCGCATATTCTTACCTGATAACTTTGTAATTTTACCTGATGGCACGTATAATTCCCTTGTCGGAAGGCTCTTTCACGGTAGATGCTACTAAAAAGTTCATTCCATTTGATGCAAACAAAGACAGTATGCAGCAACGTAACCACGGATCGCTGCTGGTAGAGATACAACCTTTCCTGGTAATTACAGACCGCGATTATATACTGCTGGACACCGGCCTGGGTTTCCGTAATGCAGATGGCGTGCTGCAACTGCACCAGCACCTGATAGACCATGGCGTAAACCCTATGGAGATCACCAAAGTGCTGATGAGCCATTTGCATAAAGACCATTCCGGCGGCGTAAGCGTTACAGACCCGGTTACCGGCCAGCGCAGCCTTACCTTTCCGCAGGCCACCTACTATGTAAATAAGCAGGAAATGGCTTATGCCATTGCGCAGGATGGTAAAAGCTACCTGGCAGAAGATGTGGCCCTGCTGCAGCAGCGGGATAATGTGGAGTTTATTGATGGTAACGGCACTATCGACGGCTATATACACTATGAGCTAACCGGCGGGCATTGCCCGTACCACCAGGTGTTTTTAATTGATGACGGTGAAGACAAGGTAT
This sequence comes from Chitinophaga sp., assembly GCF_035761305.1. Classification (GTDB taxonomy): domain Bacteria; phylum Bacteroidota; class Bacteroidia; order Chitinophagales; family Chitinophagaceae; genus Chitinophaga. The sequence continues at coordinate 16,897 of NZ_DASTRI010000121.1, forward strand.
TTTTCGGCGGAGATGTGGCGCCGCAGATTTCCCAGATGAAAAGCCGTTTTATTGCCAAGTATGATTACGACGGCAAACGCAGCATGGAGCTGCGCCAGCAGTTCCTGGAGCGCGGCACCCGGGAGGGCTGGATATTCCTGTATTATCACGATACTAAATTCCCTTACGGCAGGTTTTAACGCAGCACCATTTGCCGGTCGGCATCCAACCGCAGCATAATGAATAGCAGCATGGTAAAGGTCATGAGGGACGAGCCGCCGTAGCTTACAAACGGCAGCGGTATACCAATTACCGGCGCCAGGCCAATGGTCATGGAAATATTAATGGCCAGGTGAAAGAAAATAATGCTGGCTACCCCATATGCATATACGCGGCTGAAGGTCGATCGCTGTCGTTCCGCAATAAAAATAATCCGCAGCAGCAGCGCCACATACAGGCCCAGGAACAGGATGCTGCCCACAAAGCCAAAGTCTTCCCCGATGGTGCAGAAAATAAAGTCGGTGCTTTGCTCCGGCACAAAATCAAAACGGGTTTGCGTGCCTTTCAGGTAGCCTTTGCCCCAAAAGCCGCCGGAGCCAATGGCAATCATACTTTGGCGGGTATTATAGGTAGCCTTGGGATCATTTTCCTTGCCCAGCATTACCTCAATACGGCGCACCTGGTAATCTTTCAGCACCTTCGTAAAGGCAAAAGGCACCACAAACATCACAAACACCGAGCAAAAGGCCCATATACCCAGTATCAGCGCCAGGCGGGAGCGGCGGCGCTTTATCTCGCGCCGGTTAAAATATATAACCAGCACCGTTAGTACGGAAAATATGATAAACAGAATGTTCTTATCCACCAGCAGGGCGCTCAGCACCAGTATAATACCCGAGAAAGCAATTACCAGCAATACGCCGGGCAGCCCTTCGCGGTACATTACCAGGAAAAAGGAAAAGTACACCAGCGCCAATCCGGTTTCATCCTGCAGGATGATGATGGCGGCCGGTATCAATGCAAAGGAGGCGGCTATTAAGCGCGATCGCAGCTTGCTAAAATCCGTTTCCAGCGACGACAGGTATTTGGCTAACGCCAGGTTGGTGCATAGCTTGGTAAACTCCGCCGGCTGAAACTGGAACCCGCCTATTACTAGCCAGGAGTGGGAACCTTTTACATCTTTCCCTATACCCAGTACCAGCAGCAGCAGCAGCAGGCCAAATGCGTACAGTATATTGGCCGTAGCGGTAAAGAACTTACTGTCTGTAAGCCAGATGATGGTGGCCAGTATAAGCGATACGCCCCACCACATCAGCTGGCGGGCATAGTTTTTATTCAGGTGCACAATATGCTGCCATACGTTATCCCCTTCGCGGTGCTCTGCCGCGAATATAGACAGCAGCCCTAATATTACCAGCGCTGCGTACAATCCCATCACTGGCCAGTCAATCCCTTGTGTAAGCTTTATTTGCTGGCGGTCGCGCATATGATTTAATTACGGAAATAATATGAAAGTATTTGATCGGTTGTTAGCTTGGCGGTAGCGCCGTTCAGTGAATCCAGCTTTGATTTTTCCCTCATCACAGGATCTATGGTGTTATACTCCAGCATGGTCTTCATCATCGGTTTCTTCTTTATGGAAATGGTATCATGCAGGTATTTCTCCATCATCATACCGGCAATGGGCGCTGCGTAAGTACCACCGTACCCTGAGTTCTCCACCATAACGGTAATGGCTATGCGGGGATTGTCCCGCGGGGCAAAGGCCACAAAGAAGGCGTGGTTCTTCATTTTCTTCAGCACGCCGTTTACGATGGCGTTATTTTCCGCCGTACCGGTTTTACCGCACACAATTTCTCCTTCTATCTGCGCATTGCGCCCGGTGCCGCTTTCCACCACATCTTCCATACCCAGTATTACGGAGCTGTACACGGTGTCTTTCACATGGGCCACGGTATGTCTTTCCTTGTATTTTTTCAGCAGGGCGCCGTTATCATTGTCTATGCTCTGCACAAAATGGGGCAGGTAGTAGTAGCCGTGGTTGGCAATAATGCACATGGCATTGGCCATTTGCATGGGCGTTACGGCTACGGCGCCCTGGCCCATACCCACATACAGCTCGGAGCAGGAGTTCCACTGCCCGTGGTAACGCTTGTTCATACCGGCGGTATCAATCACATAACCGCTGTATTCGCCGGGTATGTCAATGCCCAGGCGGTGGCCCAGGCCAAAGGAGGACATGTACTCATACCAGCGCTGGTGCCCGTTTCTTACGCCGCCCCACTGGCGGTTATCTACCTCCAGGCGGTACAGGTTCACAAAGTACGAGTTGCAGGAGTGCGAAATAGCCAGGCGCAGGTTGGCGGCGTGGCCGGGCTCACTGTGCTCGCACGCAATAGAGCGCCCGCACGCCGTGTATGCGCCGCGGCAGGGATAGCCGAAGCTGGGGGTAATAATGCCTTCATCCAGCCCTACCAGCGCGGTTAGGGGCTTCATTGAAGATCCCGGCGGGTAGGTACCCTGTATGGCGCGGTTGAATAACGGTTTGGTAGTATCTACAAACAGCTTGCTGAAGTTGCGGGTTCTGTAGGAGCCGGTAAGCAGGTTCGGATCAAAGGTAGGGCTGCTCACCATGGCCAGTATGCCGCCGGTTTGCGGGTCAATGGCCACTATGCTGCCTATTTTATTGCGCATCAGCCTTTCGCCCAGCACCTGCAGGTCTATATCCAGCGACAGGCGCAGGTTTTTGCCGGCAATGGCCGCCGTGTCAAACTCCCCGTGCTCGTATGCACCCTGGGGGCGGTTCAGGTTATCCTTTACCAGGTATTGGATGCCGCGCTGGCCCATCAGCACACTTTCATAATTCTTTTCCAGGCCCGTCATACCCAGGTAGTCGCCCATCTGGTAGGCGCTATAGGCCGGCTTGGCCAGCAGCTGCGGGGAAATTTCGCCAATGTAGCCTAATATGTTGGCTGCGGCGGCATAGGGGTAAGAACGTATTTGCCGCTGCACCAGCTCAAAGCCGGGCTGAAACAGGTACATGCTTTCCTGCAGGCGGCCGAACATATCCGGCGGCAGCAGGGGCGCAAATACCGACTGGCGCACGCGCCCGTTCTTTACGATAGCGTTTACAATACGTTTCCTGAACTCTTCCCTGTCAATCTGCAGTATCTGGCAGAGGTAAGCAGTGTCAATATTTTTAACGCTGGCGGGGGTTACCACCAGGTCGTACATCACATCGTTACGCAGCACGCTGCGGCCCTTACGGTCGTAAATAATACCCCTGCTGGGATAAACCACCTTGCGCAGTACGGCATTGGCATCCGCCAGCTTGGAATATTTCTTTTCCACCACCTGCAAAAAGAACAACCTGGTAACGATGAGCAGCACCATTCCAAGTATGATCAACTGTATTACTCTCCTCCTGGGCTGATTATAAACAGACATCTAAATAAAAAGCTGAAAGTGCACGGATTAAATTACGAATTATTTAATTACAAATTACGAATGATGAGCAAGTGATACTTATTTTAATTGATTTTTAACAAAAGGTAATTCGTAATTCGTAATTCGTAATTCGTAATTCGTAATTCGTAATTCGTAATTCGTAATTATTTCTTTGAAAAAAACAGCAGCTCATACAACACGATCAATACCAGGCTGGCGATACTGGAAAACAGGATCTTGAGCAGCAGGTAACCGATATTCCCAAAGCCAAATACCTCCAGGGAAAACAGCGCCAGGTGGTGCAGCACTACCAGGATGGCTATATAGGTAAGGAACTGCGATACCCCCATGCTGATCATGGAAGGGGTTTTCATGTTGGTTTCAAAGCCGCCCTGGGGTGAAAGTATGTTAATGATGAACGGGCGCAGGTAGGCCATAAACACGCAGGCAAAAGCATGTATGCCCATGGTGTTCATAAACATATCCAGGCTGAGGCCCATAAGCAATCCCAGCAGCATAAGGGCCGGGCGGGGAATATTAAAGGGCAGCAGCAGGATGAACAGCATATACAGCTCCAGGCTAACCAGCTGGTGCACCAGGATCTTGTTCAGCACAAATACCTGCAACAGCAGCAGCAGCACAAAGCGGATGATATTTCGTAGCAGGATACTCATTTTGTCAGTCGGTAGGTTGAATCTTCCAATTGTTGTTGCTCTTCCTTCAACAGGTTGTCAATCACGTATACGTATTGCAGGTTGTAAAAGTTGGTGGCCAGCTTTATACGGATGCTGTAGGAGGTGCTGGATTTATCCTGCAGGGCAAAATCCTCAATATAGCCTACGGGTATGTTTTCCGGGAACAGGGCTGAAAAGCCGCTGGTGATAACGGTATCTCCTTTCTGAATGCGTACGCTCCTGGGTATATCGCGCATAATGGCGTAGCCGGGGTTTGCACCGTCCCAGTACACGGTGCCAATTTCCTTGCCTTTGAGCAGGCGGGCGCTTACGCCGAAGTTGCTGGTGGCGGCGCCGGAGCTTTTAGCCAGTATTGACAGCACCACGGCATAGTTATCACTTACGCTGCGCACCATGCCTACCACCCCGGTTGGGCTTACCACACCCATATTGGGCCGTATGCCCTGCTTACGCCCGCGGTGAATGGTAATGTAGTTTACAGGCCGGTTTACGGAGTTGTTAATCACCTTGGCCTCCAGGTATATATAGCGGCGCAGCTCTGTGCCCATCAGGCGATGCGTGGTATCGGTGCTGAAATGGCGGATGGTATCGGTTACTACGCTGCTGGTAGTGTCCATGCTGTCGTAATTGGTGCGCAGCATGTTGTGCAGGCGTGCGTTTTCCGCTACCAGGCTGTCGTTGGTGGCTTTCAGGTGAAAGTAATATTGCACGTTATTATAACGGTCGTACAGCTTACCGCTTAAATTGTTGGCCGAGTTGAGGTAGGCGGTTTTCTGAAAGTTGTTATTCCGGAATACCAGCACAATACAAATCACTTCCAGCAGCAGAAATAAGAAAAAATTGAAGTAACGCCTTAAGAAAATGACAAGATTACGCACCGTATAAAGTTTTCCAGATTCGGTCCATTTTGGTAGGAGATAGCCTTTTTACAGCTTATTGGCAATTATTGCATCAGGAACGGATATTTGCCCACATGCTTCAGCGCAATGCCGGTACCTCTTACCACGGCGCGCAGCGGATCGTCTGCTACATGCACCGGTAATTTTATCTTTTGGGCCAGGCGTTTATCCAACCCGCGCAGCAGGGCGCCACCGCCGGTCAGGTATAAGCCCCTGCGGTAAATATCGGCAGCCAGCTCCGGAGGCGTTGTTTCCAGGGCCTTCAGAATAGCTTCTTCTATCTTAAAAATGGATTTGTCCAGCGCTTCTGCAATCTCCTGGTAAGATACCATGATCTGCTTGGGAATACCGGTTACCAGGTCACGGCCGTTTACAGGCACATCGTCCGGCGGATTATCAAGCTCCTTCAGGGCAGAGCCTATCTGTATCTTTATCTGCTCTGCGGTTCTTTCACCTATCAGCAGGCTGTGGTAGCGGCGCAGCGCTTCCATAATATCCGCGGTAAATTCATCGCCCGCAATGCGTATGCTTTGGTCGCACACAATGCCTGCCAGGGCTATTACGGAAATACCGGTGGTACCGCCGCCTATGTCAATGATCATGTTACCTACCGGCTCTTCCACGTCAATACCAATACCCAGGGCCGCCGCCATTGGTTCATGAATAAGAAATACCTCTTTGGCGCCTGCCTGCTCGGCAGAGTCGCGTACGGCGCGTTTTTCCACTTCCGTGATGCTGGAGGGGATGCAGATCACCATACGCCAGCTGGGGGAAAATAACGGCTTTTTGGGGTACACCAATTTTATCATTTCGCGGAGCATGCCTTCTGCCGCGTTGAAGTCGGCAATCACACCATCTCTCAGGGGACGTATGGTACGCAGGTACTCATGCGTTTTTTCATGCATCATCATGGCCTTTTTGCCTACTGCCACAATTTTGCCGCTTGCTCTCTCTATTGCCACAATGGAAGGTTCATCCACCACTACCTGGTCATTGTGTATAATCAGCGTGTTCGCTGTGCCGAGGTCTATCGCTATTTCCTGCGTTAAAAAGTTAAAAAATCCCATTGTTTGATACGGTCAAAAATTAGAGTGCAAAAATGATTAATTCCAACGAATATACGATGCAAAAATTGGATGTTAGAGCAATATACACTTAAATATTAAAAAATCTTATTTATTGTAGAGTATGCAGTGCTAACAGTTCGTCCAATGCCTGATCCGCTATAACGTTGTAAGGTTTAAAAAATTGTACGAGTAATTAAAAATCAGCTGTCTATATCCGTGCTATCGTATCATTGTATGAACATTGCAGAGCAGTACTACAAAAACTCAAATCCAATATCTGTCCGGTAATACTTTCCTTCAAACTGAATAGCAGCAGCTGTTTGCCGGGATTGCGCCAATGCTTCGGACAAACTGCCGGCTAACGACGTAACCGTTAAAACACGCCCGCCGTTGGTTAGCAGCTGGCCGCCGCTTTCTTTGGTGCCGGCCTGGAACACCAGCCGGGCAGGCTGCTGCGCCGGCACGTTAGTGATTACCTTGCCTTTTTCATATGCTTCAGGATAGCCCTTTGACACCAGCATTACAGTGGCTGCCGCGCGGCTGTCTTCCTGTATGGCCTGCCGGCCCAGGGAGCCTTCCTGTACCGCTTTAAACAGCGCTACCAGGTCGTTCTGCAAACGGGGCATCACTACCTCTGTTTCCGGATCGCCCATACGGCAGTTGTATTCTATTACGTAAGGGTTGCCGCCCACATTAATTAATCCAAAGAAAATAAAGCCATGGTAAATGATGCCTTCTGCTTCCAAACCCGCTACAGTAGGCTGTATGATCTGTGCTTCCACTTTTTCCATAAATGCCTTGTCGGCAAAAGGTACGGGCGATACGGCGCCCATGCCGCCGGTGTTTAAGCCGGTATCGCCTTCGCCAATGCGTTTGTAATCTTTTGCGGTAGGCAGCAGCTGGTAGCTATGCCCGTCCGTGACCACAAAAACAGAAAGCTCTATGCCGGTGAGGAACTGCTCTACCACCACGCGTTTGCTGGCATCGCCAAATTTGGCGGCCTTGATCATGTGTGTAAATTCAGCAATAGCTTCTTCGGCGGAATTTAAAATTACCACGCCTTTGCCGGCAGCCAGCCCGTCGGCCTTGAGTACAATGGGCAGGCTATGCTGCTGCAGGTAAGCCACACCATCTGCATAGGTTTCTTCACTGAACTCGCGGTAAGCAGCAGTAGGTATGTTATGCCGCTGCATGAACTGTTTGGCAAAGGCCTTGCTGCCTTCGAGCTGTGCGCCGGTTTTGGAAGGGCCCATCACCGGTATATGCTGTAAAGCCGCATCCGCCTTAAAGAAATCGTAAATGCCATTTACCAGCGGCTCTTCCGAACCCGGTACCACCATATCTATCTGCTGCTGCAGGCAAAAGGCTTTTAGCTCTTCCAGGGCGCTTACAGCAATGTTTACATTCTCTCCAAACTGTGCGGTGCCTGCATTTCCCGGCGCTATGTACAACTTTTCGCACAGGGGACTTTGTGCTATTTTCCAGGCCAGGGCATGTTCCCGGCCACCGCTGCCTAATAGTAATATCTTCATATTTGTTGAAAAAACCTGTCAGATACGGCAGGTTGGCTGTTCCCAAAATTTTTGCAAAGTAAGGTCAAAAAATAACCAAACACACCATTTTTTTATGCAGAAACCTGAATTTCTTTATCTTGCCGCTTTACTATTTCCGAAACACGAACAACAAATACAACCAAAACCTGACCATTATGAGTCAACCCGCGGTTATGCAAGCGCCTGTTATTCCCGGTACCTCCACAAGAAAAGGGCATCCAAAAGGCCTGGCAGTGCTGTTCTCCGCTGAAATGTGGGAACGGTTCACCTTCTATGGCAACAGGGCCCTGCTTACGCTTTTCCTGGTAAGCGCGCTGGATTTTACACAAGAACAGTCTTCCATTATATATGGCGGCTTCCTGGGCATGGGCTGGTTAACAGCCATCCTGGGCGGCTTTATGGCCGACCGTTACTGGGGTAACCGCACCTGCATTATTGTAGGCGGGCTTACCATGTCGCTGGGACAGTTATTCATGTTCGGCAGCGGCATTTTGTATGCAACCGATGTAACCACAGCCCGTACCATTATGTGGGCCGGCCTGGTGATACTAATACTGGGCAACGGCTTTTTTAAGCCCAACATCTCCTCTATGGTGGGGCAGTTATATCCCAAGAACGATAACCGCCTTGACTCTGCCTTTACCATTTTTTACATGGGCATTAACCTGGGCGCGCTGCTGGGTATTACCATTTGCCCCATACTGGGCGATGTAAAGCATACAGTAGGCGGCCATGAAGTGCGCGATGTAACGGCCTTTAAATGGGGCTTTCTGGCTGCCAGCCTTGCCATGCTTATTGGCACGGTTATGTTCTATTTCCTGAAAGATAAGTACGTAGTAAGCCCCGAAGGCAACCCCGTTGGCACCCGGCCTAAACAGCTGGTTACTGCCGAAGGCGAAGCGGCCCAGGCCCAGTTCAGCACCAAGGCGGTTATTATATCCGCGGCAGCGCTGGTATTGCTGGTAGCTGCCTTTCACTGGCTGGTAGGGGTAAATTACCTGTATGCCTTTATTTACAGCACCGGTATTGCCCTGGCGGGGCTGATACTAAGCGATAAATCGCTGAATGGCGTGGAAAGGCAACGGATCATTGTTATCTATATCGTATCGTTTTTCGTGATCTTCTTCTGGGCTTGTTTTGAGCAGGCCGGCTCCTCCCTCACTTTTATAGCCGACCAGCAAACAGACCGCCGCCTGTTCGGGTGGGACATGCCGCCCAGCCTTATACAAAATGCGCAATCGCTTACCTTAATTGCGCTGGCCCTGCCTTTCAGCTGGCTGTGGCTGCGCCTGCAAAAGGTTAAAATGGATCCCATAGCACCGGTAAAGCAAGCCATAGGCCTGTTTGTGCTGGCCCTGGGCTATTATGTAATAGCCCTGCAGGTAAAAGACCTGGGCAACGCCAAGATGGGTGTGATATGGCTGATTGTACTTTATACCTTTCATACGGTGGGTGAGCTAAGCGTTTCGCCTATAGGGCTTTCCCTGGTATCTAAGCTGGCGCCGCACCGCTTTACCTCCCTGCTCATGGGCGTTTTCTTTTTATCCAATGCCTCCGGCTACGCGCTGGCCGGCACCTTAGGCGCCCTGCTGCCGCCTACCGGCGAAAAATTTGATGTAGCCGCCAAGCATGGTATTGACCTGCAGGGCATCCTGAACGGCACGGTTACAGTTACTACCCAGCTGAAAGCGCAGCTGCTGGAGCTGAAGCTGCCTGCCGCCTACCCGCATTTTGCAGGCTTCACTATCCATAACCTGTACGAGTTCTTCATGCTTTTTGCCATATTGCCCGGCGTAGCCGCCATCCTGCTGTTCCTGCTGTCCGGCGCATTAAAGAAATGGATGCACGGAGTGAGGTAAATGTGCAGATATGCGAATGTGCAGATGATTAAAAAAACATACACCATTAAAATAAATTATGGCTGATTCTAACAACTTCAAACCCTTTGTGGCTCCTGACGTAAAGATGAAGGAGTTCACTGTTAAGTCTATTGTACTAGGCTGCATTTTTGGTATTATTTTCGGCGCTGCCACTGTATACCTGGCGCTTAAAGCCGGGCTAACCGTTACGGCTTCCATTCCCATTGCGGTAATTGCCATTACCCTGGGCCGGAAATTTTTCAAAACCACCATCCTGGAAAATAACATTATTCAAACCACCGGTTCTGCCGGTGAAACCATTGCCGGCGGTGTTGCCTTTACCCTGCCGGGTTTCCTGTTCCTGTCTGCTGCCGGCAGCGCTGATTATTTTGATTACATCACCATTTTTATCCTGGCCATTTTTGGCGGCATTTTAGGTACGTTGATGATGATACCTTTACGGCGGGCGCTGATTGTAAAAGAACATGGCATCCTGCCTTACCCCGAGGGCACGGCCTGCGGCGATGTGCTGATAGCGGGCGAAAAGGGCGGCGAGTTTGCAAAAACAGCTTTTTACGGATTAGGCTTTGCGTTTGTATATGCCATTCTGCAAAAGATCCTGCACATTATTGCGGAAACGCCTTTTTACATGACCAAGCAGGCCAACAAGTTCTTTCCCTCTGCACGGGTAAGTGCTGATATTACGCCGGAATACATGGGCATTGGCTATATTATCGGCCCCCGCATAGGCGGGGTGCTGGTAGGCGGCGGTGTGCTGGCCTGGCTGGCGATTATACCGTTGCTGGCCACCCTGGTGCCTGCGGATGTTATTGCCTCCCAGCTGGTGAAGCTGGGCTACCTGGCCAGCCTTACCACGCCGGGCGGACAAGGCGGCTGGGACCCTGCCACACATACCTTTGCCAATTACTCATCTGCTATTTATTATGCTTATGTGCGGCAAATTGCAGCGGGTACGGTAGCTGCGGGCGGTTTTATTGCGCTCATTAAAACCATTCCTACCATTATCTCCTCTTTCAAAGGCAGCATCAGCTCACTGGGCCGTGAAGGCGTGGAAGTAAAAGCGGCTGATGTACCACGCACAGAAAGAGATCTGAATATTAAAGTAGTATTAATAGGCAGCATTCTGCTGGTGCTGCTAATGGCTTTCCTGCCGCAGCTGCCGGGCAACTCCATTGGTCAGAAGCTGCTGATAGGCCTGCTGGTGGTTATATTCGGCGCCTTTTTCGTAACGGTATCGAGCCGTATTGTGGGTTTAATAGGCACTTCCAATAACCCTATTTCCGGTATGACCATTGCCACGCTTATGGGCACCTGCCTGGTGTTTATTGCCATTGGCTGGACCGGCCAGGTGTATGCCCCTATGGCGCTGGTGGTAGGCGGTATGATTTGTATTGCGGCAGCCAATGCCGGCGGTACTTCGCAGGATCTGAAATCGGGCTACATTGTGGGCGCTACGCCCAGGCACCAGCAGATAGCGCTTTTCATTGGGGCCATTGTTTCCTCTATCGTTATTGGCCTTACCATTAAGTTCCTGGATAAGCCTACTGCCGATATGATCTCCAAAGGCATGGCGCCCAATGCGCATGCGATTGGCAGTATTTATTTTCCTGCGCCGCAAAGTACGCTAATGGCTACTTTGATCAATGGCATCCTGGGCTCTAAGCTCGACTGGCAGTTTATAGTGGTAGGCGTGTTCCTGGCTATTACCATGGAGCTGTGCGGCATTAAATCCCTGTCTTTTGCCATAGGCGCTTACCTGCCGTTATCCACCACCCTGCCTATTTTTATCGGCAGCGCTATCCGGGGTATAGTGGACCAGCAGAAGAAGAAAAAGAATATACACGTATCTGCAGAAGAAGAGGAACTGGGCAAAGGCAACCTGTTTGCTACGGGCCTGGTGGCCGGCGGCGCTGTTGCGGGTGTAGTAATTGCCGTGCTGGCCGGCATTGATGCTACGGGCCCGCTCATGTCCAGGCTAAACCTGGAAGAAGGTATGAGCAGCGCTTTAGGCCAGGGCGGTTACTTTGCGCTGGCAGTAGCGTTCTTTGCATTCATGGGTTATGTGCTGTACCGCATTGCGCGGCAACAGCAAAAAGTAGAGCTGTAGCAATTTTCCCTATCGCGTATATATGAATCATAAAGCGGCTGCACCGGTATTGGTACAGCCGCTTTTTATATTGTTTTGAAATTACATTGATTTTTGTAGGCAGCTTTTATATGCCTTTTTATTAGTGTTCCTTACTGCTTTATTGATGTCTCTTACTGCAGGTTCAACGCCGGACTGCGCCCGCCTGCTTGGAATACTATTGGGCATATCAAGCGTATTTACCTGAGCGCTTTGATCAAGCGTAGTGCATCGTATCACGCCGGGCAAGGTCCTTGCGTTTGAACCTGCAGTTGCGGTGTTGATTTAAGGCAGCGCCAGTGCCAATAGTATCACCATACCTATTTTAACAGCATTCATGTACACGCCACGTCAATTCATCCCGTAATTATTCATAACCCCAATTAATGCTCAATGCGATTCATGAATGCCACCCTAATTCATTCGTAATTCGTAATTAACTAATTCGTAATTGACGCCGTTTCGGTGTTTGCGTTTGCCTTTGCCGCTGCTGCGGTTTTCCATGTGTATACGCGCTTTATTGCGGGGTTCTTTTCCAACCTGGCCAGGCACACGGCGCTGATCTTTGTTTCATTCAGGTTCACTGCTTCCAGGTGCTGCAGCGTTACCAGGTGATCGCTGATGCCGTCTGCTACCGGGTTCTTTTCCAGGCGCAGCTTTTCCAGGTTGCTCAGCTGGTCCAGGAAAGCCAGGTCATTTTCTGTAAGGTTATTATCGGAAAGATTTAGCCAGATGATGTTCTTTGCTACTTTGGCCAGGTCGTTCTTTAGATCGGCAATGCTTTTGCCGGAGCCCGCGGGCAGCGTTACATCCAGCATGGCGGGGTGCTGCAGCATAATGCGCACCATCAGTCCTTTGCTGCGCAAACTGTTCACAGCGCCCATATCAACGTTTGCAGGTATGTCCGGGTTAAGATGCTGCTCAATGCTGCCGGCGCCTTCCTCTTCAGCTGCAGCGCCGCCCAGGCCCAGGTAGGCGGCTACCTGCGGCTGTATGGCGGCATTATCTTTTAGCTGCGCCAGCTGTTTGCCTGCTGTTGCCATGGCCTTTGCTATCCACCAGTGGATGATTTCCACCTCTTTTTTTGTCAGCGGCGGCTTACCGTCTGCCGGCATAAATTTTTCATGCGCGGGATCCAGCGTAATGCGTTTGTACAATTCACTTTCATCCGGCTTGCCGGGCACCACGGCAGGCCCGCTCTTACCGCCTTTCAGCAGGTGCTGCAGGTCTTCCATAGAGAGCTTGCCTTTCAGCTTGCCCCGGCGGTGGCATTGCCCGCACTTTTGCTCCAGTATAGGATGCACCACATCCTCATAGATCATAGCTTGCGCCACACTGGCGGGCTTTGGCCGCTCCCGGTGGGTAAGCACGGCCAGGGACAGGTAATCATTACCGTGGGTAAGGTTACCGCCCTGGTGGCCGGCATAACCCATTAAACCAAAAAGCCCGGCCAGCAATACAGAAAAAAGTACAGGCGTTGCCGTGAATACCGCTTTAAAACGGCGGGTAGTAAGCAGGTACAGCACACCAGCAATTACCGCCAGGGCAATACCCGCCACCTTATGATGTTTCAGCGTTATGCGGTTATAATCCCCGCCCAGTGAAAGCAGGTAGCCGAATACACAGGCCAGCACCGCCATTACAAAGCCGGCCAGCAGCGTTAACGGCACTGCGCTGCGCAGGTGCGCATATTTTTTAGTGTAGCCCAGCACATCAAACAGTACGGCCAATAGCAGAAATCCAATGGGCAGGTGCACAATCAGCGGGTGCAGCCGGCCGGCAAAAGTGAAAATATTCAATAGCATTTACACACGTGTTAGTTTAACCGGTGGCGTGTGGTTGGCATTCCACTGGCACAGGTACAGGTTCTTTTCATCATCCACGCACACATCATGCCCGTGGTTGAAAACAGGCACAGGCGCCTGAAAGGTTTGCTGCAGCACGCCGTTCTTATACACGGGAGCAGTGCCGCCCGGGCTTGATACAACTTTGTTGCTGCCATCCAGTATGGTCAGGAAACCGGAGTTATTAAAGCGTTCGCCTGTTTTGGCGTCTTTTGACCAGCATACGCCTGCATATATCTCCTGCCCGTTCATTACAGCGCGGCATACATACATGCCCGGCATATCTACCTGTTTAATGAATTTGCCGTCCAGCGTAAATATTTTAAAACAGTTTTCCTCCCTTGAAGTGCAGATAAGCGTTGGATTATTTTTATCCCGCAGGTCAATGGCCACGCCATGCGCATTTTTCAGGTTATGCGCGGGGTTGGCGTTATGATGGCCGCCAAAGTGGCGAATATACTGGCCTTTGCTGTTGTATTGTATAATATAGTCGGAACCGTAGCCGTCCGCTACATAAATGTCGCCATTGGGTGCTACCGCGGTTTCCGTAGGCTTAAACGGCTCATCATCCTTATAAATACCTATGGTGCGGGGGTGGCCTATGGAAAATATGAGCCGCCCGGTCAGGTCTGTTTTTAATACCTGCCCGGCCTGTCCTTTGGAAGAGCCGTCGCGGTCAATATACCAGCCGCAGTCGGTGATCAGCAAAAACTCTTCCCCGCCTTCCTGTGTAAGCGTTAAGCCATGCCCACCGGGGTAGCCGTGCCCCCAGTAGTCCAGCAGCTTGCCGGATTTATCAAATATCAGCACATTGTTATGTGTGCTGTCGCCCAGCATAATCAGCCGGCCCTTGCTGTCCTGCACCATTTCATGGCAATTCATCAGCGGCGTATTATTCTGGCTGATCCTTGCCCAGTTCTTATCTACTTTGTAAGTGTACTGCCCATGGCCTACAATGGTTTCATCCGGCGCCTTGTCTTTGTGTATAATGTTAAAACCCAGTACCGGTTTGGTAGCCGCCAGCGCAGACACCATAGCTGTGTTGCGGATAAAATTTCTTCTTGAGCTCATGTGGAATTATAGCTTTTTTTATGATGATAATATTGTTAACCCCTTTACGCCAAAATGCCCTGCACCACCTTTCCTGCCACATCGGTAAGGCGAAAGCGCCGGCCCTGGAATTTGTAGGTCAGCCTTTCGTGATCGATGCCCATAAGGTACAACAAAGTTGCCTGGAAGTCATGCACATGCACCGGGTCTTTAACAATATTATAACTGAAATCATCTGTTTCACCGTAGCTCAGGCCGGCTTTTACGCCGGCGCCGGCCATCCACATGGTAAAGCAGCGCGGGTGATGGTCGCGGCCATAATCAGTAGGCGTTAGCTTGCCCTGGGAGTATACCGTGCGGCCAAATTCGCCGCCCCATACCACCAGCGTATCTTCCAGCAGGCCCCTTCTTTTCAGGTCGGTGATCAATGCCGCCGTGGCCTGGTCGGTGGCCTTGCACTGGGTAGTAATGGCGCCGGGCAGGTTGCCGTGCTGGTCCCAGCCTTGATGGTACAGCTGTACAAACTTTACATCTTTTTCCAGCAGCTTGCGCGCCAGTATGCAGTTGGCGGCATAAGTGCCGGGATCGCGGCTGTCGGGGCCATACAGGTCAAATACCTCATCCGGCTCATCTTTCAGGCTCATTACGGTTGGCACGGCGGTTTGCATGCGGTAGGCCATTTCGTATTGCGATATGCGGGCATCTACCTCCGGATCGCCATAGGCGCTGTTCTGCAGCTGGTTCAGTTTTGTAAGATAGTCCAGCATTTCTTTGCGGTCTTTACCGTCATATCCATCAGGATTGTTCAGGAACAGCACCGGATCTTTACCAGCGCGGAACTGCACGCCCTGGAACTTGGAGGGCAAAAAGCCATTGCCCCATAAGCGCGCATACAAAGGCTGGTCTTTTTGCCCGTTCTTGGACACCAGCACTATAAAAGTGGGCAGGTTATTATTGTCTGATCCCAGGCCGTAGCTGATCCACGAGCCGATAGAAGGGCGGCCCGGCAGCTGGTTGCCGGTTTGGAAAAAGGTGATGGCCGGGTCGTGGTTAATAGCTTCTGAGTACAGCGATTTTACAATGCACAGGTCATCCACCACTTTGGCCGTGTGCGGCAGCAGCTCGCTTATCCAGGTTTGGCTTTTGCCATGCTGGTTAAATTTAAAAACAGAGGGCGCTATGGGCAGCGCGCTCTGGTTGGCGCTCATGCCGGTAAGGCGCTGGCCCTGGCGTACAGAGGCCGGCAGGTTTTGCCCCACCAGCTTTTCCAGGCCGGGTTTATAGTCAAACGTTTCAAACTGGGAGGGGCCGCCGCTCATAAACAGGTACACCACACGTTTGGCTTTGGGCGCAAAGTGAGGCAGCGCTTTCAGGATGTCGGCCTCCAGGCCGCCTGCGCCGGCTGCGGCTTTGGGCGTACCGCCAAACAACTCATTGCCCAGCAGCGATCCCATGGCCAGCGCGCCCAGGCCCAGGGAGGTTTTGGTTAAAAAGGCCCGCCGGTCCAGCTTTTTATTCAGCTGGTCAAAATCAGGCGTGTGCAGCTTAAATATATCGTCGTGATGGTGTGACATAACGTTATTTATCTTTTGGTAAGCGATGCATCTGAATTTAAAATGGTATTGGCTACTACTGCGTTGGCAGCAATCCATGCAGTGTCCAGCTTTTTATCTACCACGTATTGCCCGGTATGCAGCCAGCCCTTTGCCTTTTCAGGATGGGCGGTGAACTTTTGCTTTTCTGTTTCCCGCAAAGCGGCCAGCAGCGTTACTTCCTGCGGCTGCGGCCTGCGCCCGGTAAGCTTACGGTAGGTGTTGATGATGGCATTGGTATCGTTGCCTGCTATATACATCTGCGCGCCCAATGCGGTAGATGCTTCAACAAACGTAGGATCGTTCAGCGTTACCAGCGCCTGCAAGGGCGTGTTTGTAGGCTGCCGCTTGGTTACACAATAGGTGCGGGAAGTTGCATCAAACGTGGCCAGCGTGGGATTGGGCACAGAGCGTTTTATAATTACGTACAGGCTTCTGCGGTATACTGCCCTGCCGGTGTCCGGCGTGTAGGTGGTATTGTTGATCTCCCACAGGCCGGGCGGCTGGTAAGGTTTGATACTTTTGCCGCCAATGTCCATATTCATTAAGCCGCTGGCCAGCAGCGCATTGTCGCGGATCATTTCTGCGGACATGCGGTAGGCCGGCCCGTGCGACAGCAAACGGTTTTCCGGGTCTTTTTCCCGGATGCCCATGGTAGCGCGCGAGTCCTGGCGGTACGTGGCCGACATTACAATCAGCTTGTTCAGCTTTTTAATATCCCACCCGCTTTCACGGAAGGTAACAGCCAGCCAGTCCAGCAGCTCGGGATGGCTGGGCATCTCGCCCTGGTTGCCGAAATCTTCCGAGGTTTTTACCAGGCCGGTGCCAAAAAAGTTTTGCCACAGGCGGTTCACTTCTACCCGCGCAGTAAGCGGGTTATCGGGGTTTATCAACCACTGGGCCAGGCCGTAGCGGTTCTTCGGCAAATGTTTGTCAAACGGCAGTATGGCTTCGGGTGTGTTAGGATATACCTTATCGCCCGGCATATCATAGTTACCCCTGAGCAGGATGTGCGCTTGTTTGGGTTTGGGCATTTCCTGCATCACCATTATTTCCGGTACGTTTTCCGTGGAGTCGGCCAGGGCGGTGCGCAGCCGCTGCAGCTCCTGCGTGGCTTTAAGCGTTGCCGGGTCTATGGCCGAAACATAATATGCCTGCAGCGCATCTACTTCAGCGGCAGTCAGCTGCGTACGGGGCTTGCCGGCTATATCGGCCCAGCTGGCCTGCCCGGCCAGCAGCTTTATTTCAAAAGGCGTTAGCACGCGGTTGTACACCAGCACATCATCCACCTTCCCATTCTTAAAGCCCAGGCCCCGCCACCAGCCACCTATTTGTAAGCCCGGCTGTTTGCCGCCTTTGAACAAAATATCTTTGGTCAGCTGGTCCATAGTGGTTTCCATGGTCATTTCATTGCCATCCATAAACAGCTTAAAGCCGCCGGCTTTGGACGATCCGTCGTATGTGATCGTAAGCTGCATCCATTTATCTTTTGGTACGGCTGTTTTGGTAATGCGGGTAATGGCGTTGGAGGGCGCGGTGTGGGCCATGTTTATCTCCAGCTTGTTATCCCGCAGGTACAGGTGGTAGCCGCGGAAATTGAACAGGCGCTCGGCCAGGCTTTTATGCAGTATCACCCCTTCTTTCAGGTTTTTCGGGATGTTAACCCAAACGCCTATACTAAAGGGTTCTGACCGGCGGAACACGCCGGCGGGGGCCAGGTCCAGGTAAGTATCGCCGTTCATCACCAGCGCCTTGCCGTTGCCATGGCTTTCAAATACCGGCGCATCGCCCGGCACACCGGCGTCCCGTTTCATAACGCCGGCCTGTTTGGCGTTTACGGCATTTCTGAAAGCGGCGTTATCCAGCGTATAGGCTGCCTGCAGGCCGGCCTGCGGCACTTTTTCATGCGCCAGCTTTTTATATGCGGCGCTGGCCAGCCATTGTTCAAATGCCGGCGTGGCATTGTTCTTTTCCTTTGCCAGCTGCTGCTCCTGCCGGTTCACCTGCTGCTGCAAATACCGCAGCACGCGCTCCTTTTCCTTGCCTGGCAGCAGCAGCGTGGGAGTGGGCAATGCATCGTCATAGGAAATTTGCCCGGCCTCTTTTACATTATTGAAAAAGCTGAACAGCTCATAATAGTTCTTTTGCGATATGGGATCAAACTTATGATCGTGGCATTTGGCGCAGCCTACAGACATGGCCAGGAACGCCTGCCCAAAGGTATTGGTACGGTCTACCACATACTCTGCCTGGAACTCCTCTTCAATAATACCGCCTTCCATATTCTGCGGATGGTTGCGGTTAAAGGCAGTGGCAATGAGCATGTCGCGGGTGGGGTGCGGCATCAGGTCGCCGGCCAGCTGCCATTCTATGAACGTGTCATAATGCATGTTGGTGTTAAAGGCATTGATCACCCAGTCGCGGTAAGGCGACATATCCCTTATCCGGTCTACCGTATAGCCATGCGAGTCTGCAAAGCGGGCTACATCCAGCCAGTCTACCGCCATTTTTTCGCCGTAATGGGGAGAGGCCAGCAAACGGTCTACCTGCTTTTCATACGCATTGGCGGATCTGTCTTTCAAAAAATTATCGATCTCCTGCAAGGTGGGCGGCAGGCCGGTAAGGTCCAGCGACAGGCGGCGCAGCAGCATTTCCTTTTCCGCTTCTTTGGAAGGCTGTAAATGCTCCTGCTGTAAACGGTCCTGTATAAAATTATCGATGGGATTGTGCTGCACCCAGCTTTTATTATCCACGCCAGGCACCGCTGCTTTTTCCGGCTTTACAAAAGCCCAGTGCGGCTTATACACAGCGCCTTTTTTTATCCATTTGATCAGGATGGCCTTATCCCTGGCTGAGAGCTTCAGGTGAGAACCGGGCGTAGGCATCATATAATCCGGGTCGGCAGATGTGATGCGGTGAAACAGCTCGCTGTTCTCCAGGTTGCCCGGGTCTATGGCCACTTTGCCGGGATCTTCCGGCAGCTCGGCATAAGCGGCATCTGCTATATCCAGCCGTAAACCGGCTTTTTGTTTGGCTTTGTCCGGCCCATGGCAGGCAAAACATTTGTCGGACAGCACGGGCTTCACATCCCGGTTATAATCCAGCTTTGCCGGCAGCGTTTTGTACTCGGCAGCCACATCGGGCGGCAGGTCCGGTGAGCAGGCATACAGGCTGCAGGCCGTTATTATAAGGGATAATACACGTGGAAGCGGTTGTTTTATCATAACGTTTTATGGAATAACCGCTTTAAAATTACCGGTCCTGGCCGTGAAATATTTATACAAACACCACGGTTTTTTGCACAAACCCGACTTTTATGCCTAATTTCAGCCAGGACCAACTACCAGCTTATGAAAAAAGCGGTGCTAAAGGGCACATTCTCTCTCCTGAATGTCGATTATGTACAACTGAATAAAGACTGGAACTATAAGAACGTAACCAGCACTTTTTACCGCATTTACCTGATAGACGGCGGCAGCGGCATCCTGTACAATCCTTCCAGCACCTGCACGCTGGAAAAAGGCTACCTGTACCTGATTCCCAGCTTTACTACCTGCAATTACTATTGTGCGGAGTATTTAAGCCAGTACTACCTGTCGGTAATAGAAGATTCTACAGACGGCACGTCGCTGTTTTCCTCCAACCGGAAAATAATGAAGGTGCCGGCTGCTGCAGCTGACCTGCAGCATTTTAAACGCATACTGGAGCTGCATCCCGGCCGGGGGTTAAAACGGTCCAATGATCCGAAGGTGTATGAGAAATATCCTGTGCTGCAAAGCTTCCGTGAATTGAATAACTATGTGCCTATTGCGGCGCATGTGGAAACGCAGGGCATTATACTGCAGCTGCTTTCCCGCTTTCTTGCGCCTGACTGTTTCCAGGCTACGGAAGAGGCCATCCACTCAAAAATTTCCGATGCCATTAACTACATACAAACCAACCTGCACAAGCCTTTAACCGTAGCGCACCTGGCCAAACGCGCCAACCAGAACCCCGATTATTTTTCAAGACTGTTCAATGAAAATACAGGCGAGCGGCCGCTGGCTTATATACAGCTTTCGCGGGTAGAGCGGGCCCGCTTTCTGCTGGCAAACACCAACCAGTCGCTGGCCGAAATTGCCGCTGCCACAGGGTTTGAAACCCTCTCTTATTTTTCCCGCATTTTTAAAAGCCTTACCGGGCAAACGCCCAGCGAGTACCGGCGCGATAAGCAGCTTATATAAAATTGAGGTAATTGTACTGCTGCTGCAGAATGGATTTATCGTCGGCAGAAAGCCACTTATTTAACAGGGTTGCATATACGCTTTTGAAATCTACCTTGTATTTCAGGTCGCCGTCCTGCAGGTCTGTAAGATCGGCGCCTTCGTTCAGCATACCTTTTTGCTGCAGTCCGCCGCCTATCATGAACATGTTGTTGGCCGTGCCATGGTCCGTACCGCCGCTGGCATTCTGCCCTACGCGGCGCCCGAATTCAGAGAAGGTCATGATCACCACATCCTGGAAACGGTTGTTCTTTTTCAGGTCCTGTGTAAACACGGTTACCGCATCATCCAGCTCTTTAAACAGCCTTTCCTGCTGCCGCTGCTGCCCTACGTGCGTATCAAAGCTGCCGTGCGATACGTAATACACCTTGGTATTAATATCAGACATGATCAGCTCGGAGATTACTTTCATATCCTTACCCAGCCTGGTGTTGGGATAGGTTTCTTTTGACCGGTATGTTTTAAACTGCTGCTGTATGTAGGAAGCGGATGAAATGGTTTCCGCCATGGTTTTGTACAGGTAATCTACGTTACTATGCTCATCGTAATAGCTGCCATGGCCTTGCAGCAGGTCTTTGAAATAGTTGCCGTTGCTGGTGCCGTACAGGCGGTGCGGATCTGTAAAGGCAAGGCCTTTGGCGCTTTGCCCTTTCATGGCCAGGCTTAATGTATCATCAATTTCCAGCGCCTGCGTGGGCTTGTCGCAGCCTTTGCATTGCGCATCCAGGTAGCGGCCTATCCAGCCGGTGGTCCAGTGGTCTTTTGATTCGCTGGCGGTATGCCAGATGTCCATAGAGCGGAAATGGCTGCGGTCCGGGTTAGGATAGCCCACGCTATTCAGGATGCCCAGGGCGCCATCGTCATACAACGATTTCAGGCCTTTGAAGGACGGGTGCAGGCCCCATTCATCTGTAAGGGATAATGCCGCTTCGCGTTTAATGCCCAATGCGGGCCGCATTTTATAATAAATATCGTTGCGGTAAGGTATTACTGTGTTTAGCCCGTCGTTACCGCCGGATAGCTGTATTACCACCAGCACTTTATTACCGGGCGGCACCAGCTGGCCATTCTCCAGCGCTTTCAGGAATTTAGGCATTAAGGCAGCGGCAGAAGCCAGTGACCCTACCTGTAAAAAACGTCGTCTGTTTAATATGAACATGAGAGCGCAATTTTAGATTAACAAAGCTGGTATTCCGGTGTGCACATTACGTCAATGGTCACGGTTTTAATATAGTTTTCGCGCGAGCTGGCGTCGGCGTATTTATCCAGCAATGTTTTGCCGGCGCCGGTATTTTTTACCAGCAGGGCGCCGGCAATTTCACTGGCCAGGCGTTCCCGCGGAATATCCCGGTACTGCTGCATATAGGCGTCCCAGTTAATGGTGGCATTTACACGGCGGGCATACAGCCGGCGCAGCGTTTCATTCAGCTCCAGGGTGCGTTTGTAGTTTTGGCCTTCGCCCATTTCAGGCGTAATATCCTTGGGGCGTGTACGCAGCTCCTGCGCGTACAGGATCACCTGGGGCAGGCGCAGGCGGAACATCAGGCTGGAGCTGTCTATCCAGTTACGCCCGCCCGGCCAGCCGGCTACATTGGGCGGGTAAAATAACTGCTGGCCCAGTATGCCCTGGAATACCAGCATTACCTCTTCCCGCTCAAATTCCAGCGGAATGCTGCGGCGCATGCCCACCAGCAGCTCTACCGGCGATTTAATGCGGCTGCCTATATGCTGATCATCGTAAAACCAGTTGGCCATAAATATTTCCCGCATCAGTGATTTAATGTCGTAGCCGGAGTGGTAGAACTTATCGGCCAGCATATCCACTTTTGCCTCATCAACAGCTGTTTCATTTACAAAATAGCGGTATAGCTTGGCGGTAATAAAGCGGGCGGTTTGTTTGTTGTCCAGCAGTATTTTCAGCAGGTCGTCGCCGTTAAAGTTTCCGCGTTTACCCAGCACTTCCTTTACGCCATTATCGTGTATACGTTCACGGAACACAAAATGGCCGGTACCATCAAAACCCCACCCGGTAAAGGCCCGGGCGGCTTCTTTAATATCTCTTTCGGTGTAATTACCGCGGCCCATGGTAAACAGCTCCATTACCTCACGGGCAAAATTTTCATTGGGATGTTGTTTACGGTTTTGCTGGTTGTTCAGGAAAGCCAGCATGGCGGGCGATTTAGATACGGCAGTAAGCAACGCTCCAAAATTACCCAGGGCATTTTCCCGTATTACCTGCAGCAGCTGCTGGTTAAAATATACATTCTGGGTACGGCAGGCAAAGTGCCCGTGCCAGAACAGCGCCATTTTTTCCTGCAACGGGTGTTCCGTATTGATCATGGCATGTGTCCATGCAATGTTTAACTCCTTTATGCCCTGCCGGTTCATTTGCCGCAGCTTTTTGCGCTCTTCTGCATTCATCTCCTTTGCTTTCCGGTAGTCCGGCAGCGCTGATTCGTTGATTACTTCCACTACTGCCGGCGCGGCTTTCCGGGGGCCGATGAGCACTTTATTCACGATGTCTTTACGGCGTTTACCGGCCCATTCGGCAATAACGGGCAGCGGCGCGCCAAAGCCGGCGCGCCAGGCCAGGTGCTGCAGCTGTATTTTTTCGGACACAGGGGGCATAAGCAAAATTAAATTTCAGGTAAGACCAGTAAATATATACAGGGTTTAACAGGGCTAATGTTAAGTTTTTTATGGCGGCCCTGCTTTGACCCCGCGTATCGTCATAAAGTTTAACAGGATTGATGTTAAGCTTTTCCAACCAGCCGTTGCTATCAATAGCTAATTTTTCGCAGCGGCGCTACAGTTAACGGTTCATAGCATATTGCGGGCGGCTGGCGCTAATTTCTAAATTTCCAGACCGGGTAACATTCCCCTGCCTTAAACTCGCTTTGTGCGGCCGGCAGCTCCATAAAAGCATCTGCCTGCAGCAAGCTCACCAGGTCGCCGGAGCCGTTATAAGTATGCGGAAAAGCCTTCCATTCGCCCGTGGGCTGTGGCTGCAGCTGCACCGGTAAAAAATACGT
Organism: Chitinophaga sp.; assembly: GCF_035761305.1. Taxonomy (GTDB): domain Bacteria; phylum Bacteroidota; class Bacteroidia; order Chitinophagales; family Chitinophagaceae; genus Chitinophaga. The sequence continues at coordinate 40,322 of NZ_DASTRI010000121.1, forward strand.
AAGCGGTTTATCAAATACAACATCTTTCCCGAGCACAGCGTATGCCGCGGGCGGCGCAGCATATCCCATACCGGCCAGCAGCCAGGGTTGCACATAACGGTAAAAACACATGAACCCCGATACCGGGTTACCCGGCAGGGCAAACACTACCGGCCCATCCTTAAAAAGCCCGAACAGGAAAGGTTTGCCGGGGCGCTGCCGTACTTTGTGAAAAATGCGCTGCATGCCCATGGTTTCCAGCACCGCGGGCAGATGGTCGTATTTGCCGGCCGATACAGCGCCGGAGCAGATCCATACATCGGCATTCAGCAGGGAAGCAAGCAGCTCCTGTATGGCGGCTTTATTATCTGTTACATGATGTATGCTGGCTGTAATGCCCAGCTCCTGCAGGGAAGCAGCCAGGCTGTAAACATTTGACATGCGGATCTGGTGCGGTTCCGGGGTAGCGGTTACTGCCACCAGCTCATCGCCGGTAGCAATTACCACAACGCGGGGCAGGCGGCTTACGCTTACGGTATGCTTGCCTACGGTTGCCAGCACGCCTGTTTCAGCAGGCGTAAGGCGGGTGCCAGGCGTTATAAGGGTTTGGCCGGCCACACCATCGGCACCCTGCCAGTGAATATTTTGATTTTTTTGCACCGGCTGCGTAATGGTAAACCGCTTAAAGCCTTCGTGCTCGGTTGCCTGCAGGTGCTCATAAGGCACCACGGTATCTGTAAGCTCCGGTATTACGGCGCCGGTCATTACTTCGATGCAGTTGGCCATATTGCCCAGCTGTTTGCGCGGCATGCCGGCCGGCTGCATATCCTCTACCCCGAAAATGGTTTGTCCTTTGCCGTAGCTTTCCGCGAAATTAATAGCAATACCATCCATGGTGGCGCGGTCAAACGGCGGAAAAGGCCGGTCGGCCAGCACCGGCTCCCGCAGCACCCTGCCGGCAACAGCGGTAAAAGGCAGGTCCTCCCTGCCAAAATCCCGTACTGTGTTCATCACGGCGGCAAAAGCAGTAGATACATCTAGCAGCATTGTAGTAACTTTGGTGAAGGTAAAAGCAAGCTGTCAACAGCTTCAGCTGTTTTGTAAATTTATTCTTTTATGGCTAATACATCAAACCCACCCGCCTTCTCTCACCTGAATGAGCAGAACCAGCCGGCCATGGTAGACATCAGCGATAAGCACAGCACCATTCGTGTAGCCATTGCCGAGAGCAGGGTGTACCTGCCGGAAATTATACGCAAAGAATTTAAGGGGGGCGATATTAATACCCGCAAGGGCGCGGTGTTTCAAACCGCTGTAATTGCCGGTATTATGGCGGCTAAAAAAACGCCGGAGCTCATTCCTTTATGCCATACCCTGCTGCTTGACAACTGCAGCGTGGATATTCAGCTTGCAGATGAAGAAGCTGTAATACGCTGCACGGTAAAAACCACCGGCAAAACAGGCGTGGAAATGGAGGCGCTCACCGGCGCCAGCGTGGCCGCGCTTACCGTGTATGATATGTGCAAGGCCTTTACCCATGAAATGATCATCCGTCAAACGCGCCTGCTCAGCAAAACAGGCGGCAAACAGGATGTAACAGTTGCATAAAAACAGCACCATGACACCTCCCTTAAAAGGATTGATACTATGCGGCGGCTACAGCACCCGTATGCAGCAGGATAAAAGCCGTATTGCCTACCACGGCATACCGCAGTGGCAATACCTGCATGGCCTGTTAAGCAAGGTAGTGCCGGAAGTATATATTTCCTGCCGCCCTGACCAGCAGGAGATTTTTGCAGGCACTGCCCCATTAATCACCGACAGTGTTACTGCAGGCGGCCCTGCAGCGGGTTTGCTCAGCGCTTATGCCGCTTTCCCCAACACCGCATGGCTGGTGCTGGCCTGTGACCTGCCGCTGATCAGCGGGCAAAGCCTGGATTACCTGGCTGCACGCCGCGATCCGCAAAAAGCAGCAACTGCTTTTAACAGCCCTGTTAATCATTTACCAGAGCCGGTAATCGCCATCTGGGAGCCGAGGGGGCTGGCTGTACTGCAGCAAAGCGTGGCAGATGGCAGGCAATGCCCGCGTAAAGCCCTGCTGCAAACAGATATACTGGCGCTTGAAAATCCTTACGCAGCCGAGCAATTTAATGCCAATACCCCCGCGGAAATGGAAGAAGCAATGAGGAAGATTAGTTGATGTGCAGATGTGCGGATATGCAGATGTGCAGATGGATGGATGCGAGTAGATGTGCGGATGTGCGGATGGAAGGGCGTTTTGCTGCTATTGCACCCGCGTGTTTACACATGATGACAAAAATCAGCTGATACGGCGATAGCACATTTCACTGTCATCTGCACATTTGCATATCTGCACATCCGCACATCGTCACGGGTGTGCCGCTACCCACACTTCGCCATCTTCAAAAAATTCTTTTTTCCAGATAGGTACTGTTTCCTTTAATGTGTCAATAGCATACTGGCAGGCTTCAAAAGCAGCGGCCCGGTGAGGCGCGGCGGCAGCAATCACCACCACGGTATCGCCCGGTAATTTATTACCGCTTACATGTAAAATGGCTATTTTTTTAATGCCTATGACAGCACGGGTATGCTGCGCTATTTTTTCCAGTTCCAGCAGGGCCATAGGGGTATAACATTCAAAAAAAAGCTGGCGCACAGGTTTGCCTTTGGTAGCATTGCGCACGGCGCCTACAAACAGCGCCACGCCTCCGCAATCCGGCGTTTGCACAAAATCCAGCGCTTCCTGGGCTGTAATATGCTCTTTTATATCAATCCATACGTCCATATGCTAAATGTATTTCCGCTCATCCGCCGCTTACGGGCGGAATAACCGCTATTTCATCACCTGGCTGCAGGGCCGCATCGTCCGTTGCATATACCTTGTTCACCGCAATCATAACAGACCGCAGCTCACGCAGCCGCGGGTACTGCGTGTACAGGTGCTCGCGCAGGGCGGCCACACGGGCCAGCGGCGCATCTACCTGTATAAACGGCGCACCTGCAATATCCTTTGCTATGCCAAATAATAATATTTTCATGCCTGTTGCTTCAATAGCAGGCAACGCGGAATAACCGGCGTTACCTGCTGTGTGCAAATTATTGCATTAAAACTACAATATACCCTGCATAAAGCATTAATTTTGGATAGTTCCAATAATGCAAAGCCATGAAAATAAGGATCAGGGGTAACAGCATCCGTTACCGGCTGGATAAGCAGGACATTAACGCCCTGGAGCAAACCGGTAAGGTAGAAGAAGAAACCAGGATAGGCGCCGGCGCCCTGCACTTTTGCATAAAAGCCAAAGAGGCCGCCCAGGCAGCCATTAAGCTGGAGCCGCAGGCCGTACACCTTTCCCTGCCGCTTACACAGGTACAGCAATGGATCCAAACCGACCAGGTAGGCCTTGAACAGCAAATACCCAACCCGGACGGCTCTGTATTAAAAATACTGGTGGAAAAGGATTTCAAATGCCTTACCACCCGCGATGAAGATGACAGCCAGGCATTCGACAATCCCCTGGCCCAACATAACTGCTGATTACTTCATGCTTACAGATTCGCATAACAGGGTTATCAATTACGTAAGACTGGCCGTTACAGACCGCTGTAACCTGCGGTGCAGCTATTGCATGCCGGAGCATATGCAGTTCCTGCAGCGGAAAGCCCTGCTTTCCTATGAAGAAATATTGCGCCTGATGCGCCTGTTATCGGAACAGGGCATTAATAAAGTACGCATTACCGGCGGAGAGCCCTTTCTGCGGAAAGACCTGCTGCACCTGCTGGAGCAGCTGGTACAGATGCCCGGCATTGACCGCGTATCTATTACCACCAACGGCGTGCTTACCCGCTCCTATATCCCGGCCCTGCTGGACCTGGGCATCCGCCACATTAACCTGAGCCTGGACACGCTGCAGCACGAGAAATTCAAACGCATTACCTACCGCGATGAGTTTAATGCGGTAACAGACACCCTGCAAGCTCTGCTGGCGCATAACCTGAATGTGAAAATAAACACCGTGGTAATGGAAGGCGTGAATACCGATGAACTATTGGACTTTGCCGCCCTTACCAAAGACCACCCTGTATCTGTACGCTTTATAGAAGAAATGCCCTTTAACGGGCACGGTAAAACATTTTCCGGCATCCGCTGGAATTTTGAGCATATACTGAACACCTTACGCACCGTGTACCCCTTGCAAAAGATTCCCGATGCACCCCATACCACCGCTCTTAACTATCATATACCCGGCCACCAGGGCCATGTAGGCGTTATACCTGCCTACAGCCGTACCTTCTGCGGCAGCTGCAACCGCATCCGCATTACGCCTACCGGCGGCTTAAAAACCTGCCTGTATGGTAAAGACGATCTTAATGTGCGCGACCTGCTGCGCGACGGTGCGCCGGATGAATACCTGCTGCAATGCATACAGCAAACCATTCACCACCGTTTTGTAAATGGATTTGAAGCAGAAGCCGCTAATGAGAAAAAGGCCAGCATGTCAACGATAGGAGGGTAACCCCCAAATATTTATGATCATTTGGGATTGTAATCCCAAAATATTATGATTATTTGGGATTGTAATCCTAAAATATTATGATTTCGGGGAAAGTCCGGAGAAAACTTCCTGCTGGATCAGGCCTGATGCTTAATGCAGCAGCATTCTCACCCCTGCATACAATATCAGCACGGCGGTTACCCCTTCTACCCACCGGGGTTTCAGGATAGCGGCGCTGAAACGCGAGCCTATTTGCCCGCCAATGATCACTGACAATAACAAGGGCAATGCAAAATGCGGGTCCAGCACTATCTCATGTTTAGCCACCTGCCCTAACAGCCCTGCAATAGAATTCACCAGTATAAAAAAGCTGCTTAGCCCGGCAATGTTCTTGGCGGTATCAAAACGGCCCAGGCGTAAAATAGGCGCCAGGTAAATGCCGCCACCGATACCCGTCATACCGGAAAGCATGCCTATGAAGCCGCCGATAATGCCGTACCTGTAAATCTTCTTCGGGCTATCCGGCTGAGGGGTATAGGCTTTTTCCAGGAACAGCCGGTAACACATGAACAGGGCTGCGGTGGTTAATGCAATGCCCAGCAATAAAAAGAAAGTTTGCTGCTTTAACGGAAGATAGCTGCCTACAAATGCCATGGGTACGCTGGCAATACATATCCCCAGCGCCTTTTTAACAGGCAGGTGCCCGCTGCGGTAAAAATGGTATACCCCGCCTGCCACCACCACTACATTGCACAGCAGCGCAGTAGATTTCATAAGCTGGAAGTTTATACCAGCCAGGGCCATCAGCGCAAGGTAACTGGAGCCGCCTCCAAAACCTGCGGATGAATACAACAACGCAACCAGGAAAAATAACAGGCAAAGTTCTATACTCATAAACTAAATATGCAAATATGCAGATGTGCAAATAAGAATGCGCGGTGTGCAAATTTATAAATGTGATGTGCCAACAACAGGTGGTCAATTCATCTGCACATCTGCATATCCGCACATCGGCACATCAGTACTGCTCCATCTCCGCATCAATCTCCTGCGCCCAGGCGTGTATGCCGCCTTCTACATTGTACACGGTCTGAAAGCCGGCATCTGCCAGCTGCCTGGCTACCGCCAGGCTGCGCATGCCGTGGTGGCATATTACCGCCACCGGCACCTGCGGCTGCAGCTGCGGCAGCGCCTGTAGTACGCTGCGCATGGGAATATGCTGCGCCTGCGGAATAGCGCATACCTCCCATTCATCCGGTTCCCTTACATCCAGCAGCTGCAGCGGCGTACCTGCATCCAGCCATTGCCGCAGCTCCTGCACCTGCATGGGCTGCACAATGCCGGCAGCGCACAGGCCCTGCCCATAATCTGCCTGCAGCGCGGTAATGGAATGATTGCCCGGCACAGGCTTTACCTCAAAAATATGATGGGTATTATACAACGTATCAATGGTCAGCAGCTGGTTAGCCAGCGGCTCACCAATACCGCAGATCACCTTTACAGCTTCGTTGGCCTGGTAGCAGCCGATAAGGCCGGGCAGCACACCCAAAACGCCAATATCGCTGCAGCTCAGCATTTCACCGGCCTGCGGCGCTTCGGAAAACAGGCAACGGTAGGTGGCGCCGCCCCGGTAGTTGAACACACTCACCTGCCCTTCGTACTTATAAATAGCGCCGTAAATAAACGGCTTTTGCAATATTACGCAGGCGTCGTTCACCAGGTAACGGGTGCCGAAATTATCAGAGCAGTCTATCACCACATCATAAGGCGCTATTATTTCCAGCGCATTTTCCGGCGTTAAAAATGTATTGTGTGTAATAAAGGTAACCCCCGGGTTCAGCTGCTGCAGGCGCTGCACCGCTATCTGCAATTTAGGCTTCCCTTCATCCTGCGTGTAATAGAGCACCTGCCGCTGCAGGTTGGTAATGGAAACTTTATCCTGCTCCACAATACCCAGTTTTCCTATGCCCATTGCCGTTAGGTACTGCAATACAGGCACCCCTAAACCGCCTGCTCCTATTACCAGTGCGGCGCCCTTTCCCAGCAGCTCCTGCCCGGCTGCGCCAAAGCCTTCCAGTCTTAACTGGCGGTCATATCGTTGCATCTCACTGTTTTAATGTTATAAAGATACGATACAAACTACTATCCGTTACCGCACGTTCTGTCATAGTATGTTCATGAATGTAACGTATGCGGTTGTCCAGGTCGGGGTGGCTGCTTAGCCATTCAGAAGGCTGCATGCCGCCCTGCTGCTTCAATGTGTTAAACAGCCATTCAAACCCCCGCGGGTCAATTTGCCGGGCCTGCAGCAGCTCCAGGCCGTACAGGTCTGCCTGTTTTTCCAGGCGGCGGGAATAGTGCAGGCTTTTCAGGCTGTTGGCGTTTTCCGCTATTACCGCGCCTGCGCCGCTCATGTCGCCAAACAGCAGCGACATGAATACATAAGTGCCCATGCTGCGGAAAATGGTTTTGGTAGTATGCTTTAGCGCCACATGCGCATACTCGTGGGAAAGCAGGGCCGCCAGCTCCTCATAATGCCGCATTTCTTTCAGCAGCTGATCGTATACAATAATATGCCCGCCGGGCAGTGCAAAGGCATTGGCCTCTTTTCCCCGCACCACTGTAATTTGCACCGTGTAGCGGGAGGGAATTTGCAGCTGCCGGAAAAAGGCGTTCACCTGCCGGCTGGCAGCAGTATCTGCATGGTATTGCTGCATCAGCGCGTCATAGCTGCTTTGCCCGAGCCTTTCCTCATAGCTTACGGGCAAATTATTGGCAATGCGCGCCGCCACAAACGGAATGAACCAAAAATACACCAGCGCAATAATGCCAACCACTGCCAGGAAAACCATACCCGCAATAGTGCGGCCTCTCCTGGCAAAAAAGCGCTGTCCCTTTTTATGCTGCAGGTAGTATTGCACGGCATCTGCAAACGTAAGGGAGGCAACCGTAATGCGCTGCAAAGGGTAGCCGGGGTATTCCAGCGTATCGGGCGCCGGGTGCTTTACCTGGTCCCAGAACCAGTACAGCTGCCGCAGCGTTCCCTGCGCATCCTTTATTTCAATGATAATTTGTTTAGGCGCTAACGTTATGGCCGCATCTGTGCTGCTGTTTGTTTGCCCGTTGTAATATTTACCGATGTAGGTTTGCATCTTTAAAAATATTAGCGCCTTCCCATGCCCCGCGGCGGGTTATGTTATTTAACGTACCTGGTCATTAGTACCAGGTCTGCATAGGTGCCGTCCGGCTGGTAAATGCCGCGGGGCTGCCGCCCGTGTTCTGTAAAGCCAAAGTTGCGGTACAGCTGTATGGCCCTTTCATTGGTGGCCATTACACTGAAATAGAGCACCGTAATTTCCGGGTGATGGGCAGCCCAGCGCATTACAGCCGTCATTAACCGCCGGCCTATACCCATGTTCCAGTAGGCATGCTTTATTGCTATGCCAAACTCGCCCAGGTGCCGCTGCTTATAAAAGGAAGATTGCCGTACGGTCACCGATCCCACTATCTCGCCTCCTGTTTCTGCCAGCAGCAGCAGGTGGCGGCTGTTATCGCCAAAAGAGCGGATGAAGGCCTGTTCCGACTCCACGGTCATAGCCTGGGCCTCTACAGCCGTATACAGCAGAAAATCCGTTTCCTTTGTCATTTGGCGAAAACAGGCCAGCAGCGCAGGTGCATCTTCTGTTGTGGCAGGCCGTATCACCAGCTCCTGCCCGTTAGGTAAATAGTGCTGCATGCTGTAAAATATCAAAAAAAATTTACCGGACCCGCGGGAAAATGAGCTTGCTGACAAACCGCTTTTGAGCCGTACAACAAACAAAGGCGGGCTGTAAATAATTACCTTTGGGTACAATTACAAGTATTATGGCCGCTACCGCTTCTACCCATCCGCGCTTAATATACTCCTGCTATGCGCACCGCACCCGGGAAAACGAGTCGTTTGTTGCCGAGCATGTGATGACGCATGTACTGGCCGGCGCCATGACCTTCCGCACCTCCGGGGCGCCTATGGTATGCGAAGAAGGAGATACGGTGCTGATAAAAAGGAACCAGCTTACCAAAGTAATGAAACGCCCGCCTGAGAACGGCGAGTTCCGTTCCATAAGCATATTCTTTGACCAGGACACCCTGCGTAATTTTAGCATGGAATACAATACCACAGCCGGTCAGCCCTATGAAGGAACCTCCATTGTTAAGCTGCCAACCGATACGCTCACCAATACCTACATGGCTTCTATTGTGCCCTACCTGCATGCCGAAGGCATTAACACCGACATGCTGGCCGGGCTGAAAGCCAAAGAAGCCATTCTGCTGCTGCTGCGCCTTGATCCGCAGCTTAAAAACCTGCTGTTTGACTTTAGCGAGCCGGGTAAAATAGACCTGGAGGCTTATATGAACAAACATTTCAACTTTAACGTGGAAATGAAGCGCTTTGCTTACCTCACCGGCCGCAGCCTGGCTACCTTTAAAAGAGATTTTGAAAAGATATTCCATACTTCGCCCAACCGCTGGCTGCAGCAGAAGCGGTTAAACGAAGCCTATTACCTCATCAGGGAAAAAGGTAAAAAACCATCGGAAGTGTACCTGGAAGTAGGCTTTGAGGACTTCTCCCATTTCTCATATGCCTTCAAAAAAGCATTCGGCACACCGCCCTCCTTAGTATAGTCTTGTACGTTAGCTGATTTTTTCCGTGCCAAAATAGGATTGTAATACCGGCGGAATATTTATACCGTCTGCCGCCTGGTTATTTTCCAGTATGCAGGCCAGTATGCGCGGCAACGCCAGGGAGCTGCCATTCAGCGTATGCACCAGCTGCGGTTTGCCGCCGCTGTCTTTGAAGCGTATTTTCATACGGTTGGCCTGGTATGCTTCAAAGTTAGATACAGAGCTTACCTCCAGCCATTTTTGCTGCGCTGCGCTGTACACCTCAAAGTCATAGGTAAGGGCAGATGTAAAGCCCATATCGCCCCCGCACAATCTTAAAATGCGGTAGGGCAGCTGTAAGGACTGTACCAGCCCTTCTACATGCGCTACCATTTCTTCCAGCACATCGTAAGATTTTTCAGGGTGCACCAGCTGCACCACTTCTACCTTATCAAACTGGTGCACGCGGTTCAGGCCGCGCACATCTTTACCGTAAGAGCCGGCCTCCCTGCGGAAGCAGGGCGTGTAAGCCGTCATTTTAACGGGCAGGTCGCTGTCTTTTAAAATCTCGTCGCGGTAAATATTGGTTACCGGCACTTCCGCGGTAGGTATCAGGTACAGCTTGTCCTCACTTACAAAATACATTTGCCCTTCCTTATCCGGCAGCTGGCCGGTGCCATAGGCGGTATCTGCATTTACCAGGTGGGGCGGCAGGTATTCCGTATAGCCCTTACCGATATTGTAGTCGAGAAAGTACTGTATCAGCGCGCGCTGTAAACGGGCGCCTTTATTCTTATATACGGGGAAACCGCTGCCGGTAATTTTGTTGCCCAGCTCAAAATCTATCAGGTCGTATTTTTTCGCCAGGTCCCAGTGCGGCAGGGCATCTGCTGCAAGGGTGGGTTTGCTGCCGCCGGTGCGTACTTCTACATTTTCCTCCGGCGTTTTGCCCGGCGGTACTGCCGCTGCCGGCAGGTTGGGCAGCTTAATAAGCGTATCGTGCAGCAGCTTTTCCGTTGCATTCAGCTGCTCGGTAAGCGGTTGCTGCTGTTGTTTAAGATCAGCCACCATGGTCTTGCGCTGCTCCGCTTCCTCTTTTTGCCCGCTCTTCATCAGCTTCCCGATCTCTTCGGAAGCAATCCTGATCTTAGCCTGCGTTTCATCATAGGCCAGGGTTAACTGTTTGCGCTTGTCATCCAGCGCCAGCACCTCATCAACCAAACCCAGCTCCTTAAACTGTTTGAGGGCCAGCCGCTCCAATACTAATTCCTTATTTTGACGAATGAACGGAACCTGTAACATTTTTATATCAGTATAAATTTTGGTAAAGATAGATAAATCGGCTAACTCAGGTACTTGCCCACAATAGGTACGCGGCGGCCCACACCAAAGGCTTTGGACGATACGCGGATGATGGGGCAAAACTGGTTGCGCTTGTATTCATTGGTGTTCACCAGCTTCAGCGTACGGTTTACCAGCGCTTTATCAAAGCCCTGCGCAATAATTTCACGGGGACCCTGCCGGCGCTCAATGTACTGGTACAGCACCCGGTCCAGTATGCTGTAATCGGGCAGGCTGTCGGTATCTTTCTGGTTGGGCCGCAGCTCTGCGGAAGGCGCTTTTTCAATAATGTTAGCCGGTATTATTTCCTTATCCCGGTTAATGTAACGCGCCAGCGCATATACCTGCATCTTGTAGGTATCGCCCAATACGGAAAGGCCGCCCGCCATATCGCCGTACAATGTGCCGTAACCGGTGCTCAGCTCACTTTTATTGGAAGTGTTCAGTAAAATATAGCCGAACTTGTTAGCCAGCGCCATCAGCAGGTTGCCCCGTATGCGCGACTGCATATTTTCCTCTGCCAGGCCAAAGGGCAGCCCTTTAAACTGCGGCTCCAGCGTGCTTAAAAAGCTTTCGTAAATATTGTTGATGCGGATCACGTTATACGGGTTGCCCAGGTTTTGCGACAGGGCCACCGCATCGTCCACCGAATGTTCTGTTGAGTAAGGCGACGGCATCAGGACGGCCCGCACATTATCTTTCCCCAGCGCATCGCAGGCAATGGCCAGGGTAACCGCGCTGTCTATACCGCCGGATGAGCCCAGGATGGCTTTGGTAAAGCCCATTTTGCCGAAGTAATCCCGGATGCCCAGCACCAGCGCCTGGTAAATACGGTCAATGTTATAATCAAACACCAGCTCCTTTATGGGCGTATGCTTTACCACCGGCGACGGGCGGGATGACTGCAGCAGCTCATCCAGCTCCAGCATATAGCTGGCTTCCTCAAAATAAGACAGCTCCTTTACAATGTTGCCCTGCGCGTCAAACACCAGCGAGCCGCCATCGAACACGATCTCCGTTTGCGAGCCTACCGTGCAGCTGTACAGCATAGGCAGCTTGTACTTGAGCACATTGGCGCGTATGATTTCCTTGCGGTCCTGGTCATGGTCATAATCAAAAGGACTGGCCGAAATGTTGATCATCACATCGGGCTGCTGCTGTATCAGCACGTCCATAGGGCAAACACGGTACAGCGGGTTATCGCCCAGGTTCCATATATCTTCACAAATGGTAACTGCCAGCTTTTTACCTTTAAACGGTATTACATTCCATTCATAGGCAGGCTCGAAATAACGGTATTCGTCAAACACATCGTAGGTAGGCAGCAGTGTTTTATGCACCACCTGCTTTACCTCTCCCTCATGCAGGAACCAGGCGGCATTAAACAGGTCTTTCCCTTCTGTTTGCGGGTTACGGCAGGGGGCGCCTACTATTACGGCTATACGGTGGGTATAGGTTTTAATCGTATCTATGGCAGCGTAGCACTTGTTAATAAAATCCTCAAACTCCAGGAAATCGCGGGGCGGGTAGCCGCACACGCACAGCTCTGAAAATACAACCAGGTCTGCTTCCCGGGCTATGGCATCCTGTATGCCGCTGATGATCTTTTCCGTATTCAGCTCAAAATTACCGATGTGGTAATTCTGCTGCGCCATTACTATCTTCATAATACTGTTTTTAAAAATACATGCCCAGCCGTAATGCAAAGCTGTTCATATTCACCTTGCCATCATTCCACCTGCCGTTACGCGTTACATCCACAAACCCGTTCTGGAAGCTGAGGCCAACCAGGGCCGAAAGCCTTTCGCCCAACGGGTATTCAATACCGGCCCCTAAAAGCATGCCTGCATTAATTGGGGTGAGGTTACGCAGTACATTTTCCTTTTCATAGCGCTGGTCCAGGCTGATTACATCGGCCCGGCCGCGGATGGGAAATCCCAGGTAGGTGCCAAACTGCCCCCAGAAAGCAATGCCGTTATAGGCCGTGGTTTTCAGCTTCAGGGTAGCCGGTATTTCAATGTGCTGCAGCTTCATTTCATATTCCGCGGGGTTGGCGCGGAACTGCTCCAGTCCCTTGCCGGCATCGTATTTCACCGTGCTGCCGCCCATGCTTATCTGCAGGCCGGTAGCAAAGGCATAGTTGCCCTCATCATTCAGTAAAAAATCCACCATCAGCCCATAGCTCAGGCCCAGGCGGGCGCTGGTGCGGTTGGCCCCCGCATCCTGCGGTTTCAGTACAGATATAATGGGGTCTACCTTAAAGCCCAGGCGCACCCTTTCCATTGAAAACCGGCGCTGCGCCTGCGTGTTCAGGCCAATTACCAGTAATAACAAGGTCCAAATGCTATGCTTCATATAACTTTTTCTTTTCTTTAATATATTTATGCCTTCAGATTTACGTTTTAGATGGCAAACACCCTTTTCCGGTTTAACACCGGGCGCTAAATCTACAACCGCAAATTAAAACGATGCAAAGGTACATTAATAAAATTTCGTGTTTATGCGTTCCGGCTTTGTGCATGCTGGTAATACTTTCTGCCTGCTCCTCCCGCAAGAAGGCGCCGGATGTAAGTCATATACCGGTTACCGTTAGCATTGACCGGTTTGATGAGGACCTGATCCGGGTAGATACTAACCAGGTAGCGGCCGGCCTGGAGCAGCTGTACCACCGCTATCCCGTGTTCCTGCCTGCCTATGTGCAGCATATTATGCAGTTTGGGGCTTTTGCCGACAGCAGCCGCCAGATACCCCTGCAAATGCGCCTGCTGCTTACCAATAAAGATTTCCGTTACCTGCAAAATGCCGTACAGGAAAAGTTTCCCGACCTGCGCTGGCTGGAAAAAGACCTTGCGCAGGGCTTCCGCTACCTGAAATATTATTTTCCCCGGTACAAGGCGCCTCATGTGGTAACATTTATTTCCGCCATCGGCAACTATGGCGCCGTAACCGTAGACACCCTGCTGGGCATTGGCCTGGATATGTACATGGGCAACGATTTCCCTATTTACGCCAACCTGCCCGATTACCCTGCCTACATGGTACGGCGCTTTTCCAGGGAATATATTACCACCAACAGCATGCAGGCCATTGCGCAGGAAATGTTCCCCCAGCCCGGCAGCGGCGCCAAGCTGGTAGAGCAGCTGGTGGCCGCCGGCAAACAGCAGTATTTCCTGGAGCAGGTGCTGCCTGAAACGCCCGATACTATCAGAACGGGGTATACGAAAGCGCAGCTGGACTGGTGCAATGAAAATGAGCAGATGATATGGCAGTACTTTATACAAAATGAGCTGCTGTATAAAACAGACTGGCAGCAGTCTATGCACTTCATTGGCGACGGCCCCTCTACCCAGGGCATGCCCGAAGGTTCGCCCGGCCGCATCGGCTATTTCGTTGGCCGCCGGATTGTGGCAAAGTATATGGATCGCCACCCGGAAGTAACCCTGCAGCAACTAATGGAAAATAAGGATCTGTTGGGAATATTCAATGAGTCGAAGTACAGGCCGAGGTAAGTCAATTACGGATTAGTTCAGCTTGAAAGGCACTACCATCTGGAACTCCGGTATCTTTACCTCAAACAGCTTTTTGTTCAGCTGGTTTTCCATCTGGTAAGTACCGTACATTTTGCCTATTTCGGTGCGGAGGTTGGAGCCGGACACATACTGGTAGCTTTCCGAAGGGGCCAGCAGCGGCTGAACGCCTACTACGCCCTCCCCCTCTACTTCACGGTGGGTGCCGTTGGAGTCAATAATGTACCAGTGCCGGCGCAGGAGCTTGATGGGAAAGGTATTGTTGTTTTCAATGGTAATACGGTAAGCAAACATGTACTCACTTCCAACAGGATTGGAATAATCAGGCTGGTAGAACGTTTCCACGCTGATTGTGATACCTTCTGTTACCTTTTTTACCATAAAAAACCTTCTCCTTTTACGTAAAAATAAGGAAAATAAATCCAGCAGGGAGAAATTTTATGCGTTATTTCAGCCCACTTTAACCACTTTTTAACAACGATTATAGCAGGCAGTTACCCGCCTGCAGCCTGGCCACAGGCGGGTATAAGCTATACAATTTCAATCCCTTTCAGCATGCTGGTGTCGGCTTCCGCCTCCCGGGCCGCCACTTCAAAACGATTACGGTAGTAGCCGTGGCGCCAGCATTCCAGCAGGTACAGCCACAGGAAACGCCACAAACCATAGGCGCGGTACTGCCGCACATGGCACACTTCATGCCGCACCCAGCCAACATCGGCCAGAAAGGCCTGCCGGTTTACCCCATGCAGGTAAATGGTACGCCCTACCACCATTGCCAGCCGCGGGCTGTTCATTTTACGCGCGGCCCGCCGGGCCAGCCAGGAATGCTCTTTTATACGACAGGTTATTTTTTCCAATCCCTTTTACCAAATAGCGAAAATCTGCGTGAAATATTAAAGCCCCAACGGAACTGGCCCTGCAGCCACGACGATTTTGTTTCGCCAATGAACTGGTTTTCCAGTATAGCCGTTGAGTTGGTAAAGTTAACGCTAAACACGTGACCGCCGGTTTCTATTTCCAGGCCAACTCCTAACGGGTTGTAGAACTTAACCCCCTGGGATTTGTAATAATCCTTGCTGGACTGGCTGCGGAAAGGATAATAGTATTCCGCAATAAATGCCAGCCGGCGCGATAGCTTAATACGGCCGCTGCCACCCAGGGCAAACAGGTTGTTCATGTCCATATATCCTACCCGGTTACGGTGCACATACGTGGGCGAAAGGGTGAACGATACCAGGTCGGCAAACTTGCGGGCAATAATCACCTGCCCTACGTAGGTCATACGGTCGGTAAACTGGTCAAAATGGCTGGCCGATTCAGGATTGTCGTTAGAGGTCATGGTGCTTACCGTGGCATTGCCGAACAGGGTTACGGAAACCGGTATATGATCATCTGTAGTTTGGCGCAGCAAGTGGTATTTGGCCAGGCCCTCAAATATTTGCGACAGGTCGCCGGAGCCTTTGGCCCGGCTGATACCTGCCATCAGGTCGTCTGTGATGCCGTATTCAAAAGCAATGCGTATATCTGTTGAGTTATCCAGGCCAAAAGCTGTTTTGCCGCCGCCAAAAGAGCCGCCGGCATCGCCAAAGCGGTGCGCTACCCTGAAGTCCAGCTCATGCTTTTTCAGCGTTTCATTGGAATGGCCCATAATAATGCGGGTAGACTTAAACGTGCCTATCACCGGCTGGTGGGCAGTGCTGGAGTCTGTGAACATTTTGCTCAGGTCGTCCTGCGCATGGCATACCATGGTAAAGCTGCAGCAGGCCAGTATTAGCGGTAAAATTCTCATAGTATAAAATGTGTGATGATTGTTTTTATTTAGCCGCCGTAACATAGGTGGCGTTTACGGTTACTTCTACTACTTCTGCAATGTTTTTGATCACCAGCGTGGGTATCTTTATCTTGTGATCCTCCAGGCGTACATTGAATTTAGACAGGGTGGTGAGCTTGCCATTCTGCACCGTAATGGTGCCTTTTTCCTTATAGGCCTTATCAACCCCGTGTATGGATAAAATGCCTTCCACGGTAACATCATACGTACCGTCTTTGCTCAGGTCTACCGGGTTGGAAAACTTCCCTTTGAACTCGGCATACGGGTATTTTTCCGTTTCCAGGTAATTCTCGTTAAAGTGCTCTTCCATCAGCTTTTTCCTGAACTTAAAAGTGTTTACCGGCACTTTAAAATACACGGCGCCTGTTTTAATGTTAATGGCAGATACTGCTTTGTCTGTTTTAGCCTCAATGTCTTCCATGGGCGCAGACGAAAAAAAAGACAGGTTCGCATTCCGGCAGGAGTAAATGTCCTGCGCATACACATGCACTGTTCCCAACAGAACAGCTATTGCTAAAAAAAGTCGTTTCACCTTGATACAATTTTGAATGGTTACTTACTCCGGCATTCCCTTTGAGATCCAGCAGCTGATAGAGTCGCGCACGCCGGCAGACAGGGTGCCGCCTTGCGGCATATCGGCCTGGGGGCTGGTAACACGCAGCCGGAACACGGTTTCATTGTTGCTGATAAACCCTTTGAACTTTTCCAGTGTTGAAAAATCAGCGCCCAGCGGTGCGGTGCTTCCACTATGGCAGCCAAGGCAGGTGCTTTGCACAATACCGTATACGTAAGCTGCCGGAATTTGCTTGGCGTCACAGTTGCCTGTTTGTGGTCCGGTATCAGGCGCTACCGCTTCTTTGTTTGTACAACCGTACACTGCTACTGCTAATAGGGCCATCAATAAAAGATATGTCTTCTTCATGTTAACAGGAAAAATGGTTTAATGAATAATGAATTGTTATTTGGCTTTAAATTGTGATCAATATTTTTTTGCAAAACCCGATCTTTAACGGATCATTTAACGGGCAGGCTGCCTGGTTAAGCATTACGTATTGAATACGGCAACAATTTTCAAACGGTTGCCTCCACCGGAAGATTAAACGCAGCCCGTCAAACATAAATTATATTTTTTAATATATTTGAATATGACCAGTATAGCCGAGCTCTATGCTTTTTACCAGCAGCATCCTGCTGTTCAAACGGATACACGGAAACTAAGGCCCAACGATATTTTTTTTGCGCTCAAAGGCCCCAACTTTAACGGCAACGCCTATGCAGCGGCAGCCCTGGAAGCAGGCGCCTCACTGGCTGTGGTAGATGAGGAAGCGTATTATACGCAGCCGGGGAAAATGATGCTGGTAAAAGATGCCCTGTATGCATTGCAGGAGCTGGCCCTGTGGCACCGCCGCCAGCTGCATATACCGGTGCTGGCCATTACAGGCTCTAACGGTAAAACCACTACGAAAGAGCTGGTAAGCACGGTGCTGGCCAGCACTTATAAAACCGTAGCCACCGCGGGCAACCTCAATAATCATATTGGCGTGCCGCTTACGCTGTTAAGCATACCTGCTACTGCGCAGATAGCGGTGATAGAAATGGGCGCCAACCACCAGCATGAAATTGAAGCTTACTGCCGAATAGCGCTGCCCACCCATGGCATTATCACCAACATTGGCAAAGCCCACCTGGAAGGTTTTGGCGGTGAGGAAGGCGTGCGCAAGGCAAAGGGCGAGCTGTATGATTACCTGCGCGATCATGACGGCAGTGTGTTTGTATGCAACCAGTACCCCTACCTGCTGGAAATGAGCAAGGGTATTATGGAGGTGATCACTTACGGGGAAAAAGAGGCCGACTTCACCGGCCGGCCCCTGGCAGAAAGCGCTTTCCTGGGCGTACAGGTAACCAGCGATGAGGAGATAGGCACGCTGCAAACCCGGCTTACCGGCGCCTACAACTTCCCCAATGTAATGGCGGCAGTAGCGGTGGGCCTGTATTTTAATGTGCCGCCGGCCAATATCAGGGCCGCTATCGAAGGCTATGTGCCCTCCAACAACCGCTCCCAGGTAATACAGCAGGGCTCCAATACGGTTATTATGGATGCCTATAATGCCAACCCCTCCAGCATGAAGGCCGCCATTGAAAATTTCATTGGTATTAATGCTGCCAAAAAAGTATTAATGCTGGGCGCCATGATGGAGCTGGGGGTGGATAGCGTAAAAGAGCACCAGGCCCTGGCCGATATGCTGCAGCGCACCCATTGGCACGCAGTAGTGCTGGTAGGCGGGGATTTCAGTAAAGTAAACCACCCTTACCTGTATTTGAATAATGCCGCCGAAGCAGCCGGCTGGCTGCAGCAGCAACAGTTTACAGACACTTATATACTGGTTAAAGGCAGCCGCAGCATCGGCATGGAAAAAGTGCTGGGGTAGGAGCGGCCGTAATGCAGGCCGGCTGGTTGTTACGGCAGATGGTGCATTTGTAGTAACAGCGCACACACGCATACACGGCAATTGCTGTAAAAAGCGCTGTAAAAAAAAGACCTGCAAGCTAAAGAGCCCGCAGGTGTTCATAACCTATGCCAACTTTAGAGTTCGTTTTGTAAAAAAGCTTGCATAATGTTGCTTTTCAGCTATCTGTAAAACACTCTCGAAGTTCTGAATGATAATGTCAACAAATTCACATACACCTTTATCTTTATTAACACATTTGTTTATATTAACTAAATCTTTTCACTAACCGCCCTGGCACTATACTACTTACGAGAGCAATAACATGTTTGGATTTACTAAAATGGAATTTTTTTTATCACAAACAAGAACCTGGCTATCAGTAATTAACGCACAAAAAAAGTTTGTTTGCTAATTTTAACGGGTTTAACAGCCCCCCGAATAGCGGATATAAACAGAACCGCCCGGCAGGGCTGCCGGGCCGGATAATGGGAAAAACCACCTTTTCACGCCTGCCCTGTTCCTGTTTTATTGCGGCGCAACCGCTACACCCCCCTCCGGGAAAGGCCCTTTTTCCCCTGCGCTACTCGGGTGTAACTGCGGAAAAACGGGGTTTTCCCTAGGGAGCTATTGCTGCGCCATTGCTGCGCAACTCCTCCCCCCTACATAAACCCCCACATCTTTTTTGCATCTTTTCAAAAAAGGGTACGGCATCTGCCTGGGAGGTAACTGCAATGCCAAGTGCTATTGCGGTCACCTTATCTCCTCCATCCTCCCTTAACTATTAATTATTCACTCTTAATTATTCATTTAACCTCCTGGCACAGCTCCACCAGCACCCCGCTGGTATCTTTCGGGTGCAGGAAGCACACCAGCTTGTTATCCGCCCCGGGCTTTGGTTTATCTTGCAGCAGTGTAAAGCCCTCCGCAGCAAGGCGTTGCATTTCTTCCTCAATATTGCTTACCTCAAAGGCTATATGATGCATACCAGCGCCCTTTCTCTCAATAAAACGGGCTATTACGCTGTTAGGTCCCGTGGCCTCCAGCAGCTCTACCTTGGTATCGCCCTGGCGGAAAAAGGCCGTGGTTACCTGCTCGCTTGCTACCGCTTCTGTTTTGTAGCACGGGCTGTTCAGCAGCTTTTCAAATAAGGGTACGGCATCTGCCAGGGAGGTAACTGCAATGCCAATGTGCTCGATCTTTAGCATAATCCGGTTTTTAGCATCGGCAAGTTCCCAAAAAATCGCCAATCCTATAGAGGTATTCTATTTCGATATCGTATTTATAGATGATAAGAAGCGGCAATCAATGCAAGTTTCGTTGTAAATTTGGTAAGGAACCATTTGACTCACGTAAGATAAACCGCCATATGCTGAAACTACCTGTTTACCTTGACAATAACGCTACCACCCCCTGCGACCCGCGCGTGCTGGAGGCTATGCTGCCGTACTTTACCGAAAATTTCGGCAATGCCGCCAGCCGTAACCATCCCTATGGATGGGCCGCAGAAGAAGCGGTAGACTTTGCCCGGGAACAGGTAGCCCGGCTTATCGGCGCCGATCCCAAGGAAATTATTTTTACCTCCGGCGCCACAGAGGCCGATAACCTGGCCCTGAAAGGCGTGTTTGAAATGTATGCCGCCAAAGGCAACCACATTATTACCGCCGCCACCGAGCACAAGGCCGTGCTGGACACCTGCCGCCACCTGGAAAAAATGGGGGCCCGGGTTACCTACCTGGGCGTGAACCGGGAAGGGCTCATAGACCTGAAGGAGCTGGAAGCCGCCATTACCCCTACCACCATCCTGGTAGCTGTGATGTACGCCAACAATGAAATAGGGGTGGTAAACCCTATCCGGGACATCAGCGCCATTACCCGCCGCCACGGCGTGCTGCTGATGACAGATGCTACCCAGGCCGTGGGTAAGATACCGGTAGATGTGAATAAAGACGGTATTGACCTGATGGCCTTCAGCGCGCACAAGATATACGGCCCTAAAGGCACGGGCGCCCTGTATGTGCGCCGTAAATCGCCCCGGGTAAAGGTTACCGCCCAGATAGACGGCGGCGGCCATGAGCGGGGCATGCGCTCCGGCACCCTGAATGTGCCGGGCATAGTAGGCTTTGGCAAAGCCTGTGAAATTTGCCAGCAGGAAATGGAAGAAGAAGGCAAACGCCTCCAGATATTAAGGGACAAACTGGAGAAAGCCTTACTGCAGCTGGAAGAATCTTACCTGAATGGCGCCTCCAACCAGCGCCTGCCGCATGTAAGCAACATTTCATTCAAGTATGTAGAAGGGGAAGGCCTGCTCATGGGCTTTAACAAAAGCATTGCCCTTTCCTCAGGTTCCGCCTGTACCAGCGCCTCCCTGGAGCCCAGCTATGTGCTGAAGGCACTGGGCCTGGGCGACGACCTGGCGCATTCCTCCCTCCGTTTTGGACTGGGACGCTTTACAACGGAGGAGCAGATTGATTACACTATACAGGCCGTTACAGAAGCCGTAAACCGCCTGCGCGCCATCAGCCCCCTGTGGGAAATGTTTAAAGATGGCATAGACCTTGACACTATACAATGGGCGCATTAGAATTTTGGCACTTACACTAAAATGGTAGCGCTGAAAGGAACGGAAGCAGGAACCGTTCAGGGATCGTCTAATATCAGCGCCCGTATAGCTGGAACCGGTATAACATGAAAGGGGGTTGTAGGTCAGTTAATGTCTGCTTACATTAGATTACAGTAAAATCTGAATCGTTCATCTTAAATTATATCAGTATGGCTTACTCGGAAAAAGTACTGGAATATTATAACAACCCGAAGAACGTAGGCTCGCTCGACAAAAACAGTAAAGCAGTTGGGACCGCCCTGGTAGGTTCGCCCGAGATTGGGCACGGGCACAACGATGTTATGCGTTTACAGATAGAGGTAAATGCCGCCACACAGGTGATCAGCGACGCCAGGTTCAAAACCTTTGGCTGCGGATCCGCCATTGCAGCATCGTCGCTGGTAACTGAATGGCTGAAAGGAAAAACCTTACAGCAGGCATTACAGATCGATAACATGGATATTGTGGAAGCGCTGAACCTGCCCCCTGTAAAGCTGCACTGCTCCGTACTGGCGGAAGAAGCCATCCGCGCTGCAGTGAACGACTACCGGCATAAGAACGGCCTGGAACCACTGGTGCTGGAAGATGAAGTAGCGCTGGAAGCATTTGAAGAGGAGGAAGAAGAAGAAAGCGAAAGCGCCTTCCACTAAAACCAACCCATTGCTGCAACCCCTGCGGGCAGCAGGTAGTAAACACCCTACTACCTGTAGCCGGTACCTTTCGCTCCCCTGTATTGCCATTTCCACGTTGTATAATTATCTTTCACTACTCCTTATAAGCCCTGCATTCAGCATTTACTTTACCGTACGGCGCCCCTATCCAGCCCTCCGCATTTCACATGCCCTCACCCACTTTCAACCTTCAGCATCCCTGTTAAGCGTTCAGCTTTCTGCTTTCCGCTTTCCGCTTTTTGATTTTTGATTTTTGATTTTTGCCTTTTGCTTTCTGCTTTCTGCTTTCCGCTTACAAAATAATAAGTACAGGATTTCCACCGTTCTAATATATTTGTACTTTTATTAATGCTATGCTAGCCATCTTCAGAAAGGAAATACACCAGTTTTTCAGCAGTATTACAGGGTATGTGGCCATCATCCTTTTCCTGGTGGCCAACGGGTTGCTGCTGTTCGTTTTTCCCGATACCAGCCTGCTGGATTTTGGCTACGCTAACCTGGACCCGCTGTTTGAGCTGGCGCCCATTATTTACCTGCTGCTCATACCCGCCATTACCATGCGCAGCTTTGCCGACGAGTTCCGCTCCGGCACCATAGAGCTGCTAAGCACCAAGCCCCTTACCTGGTGGCAGATAGTGCAGGGTAAGTTCTGGGCCAGCGCATTAATAGTGCTTATTTCGCTTATTCCTACACTGGTATATTACCTGGCCATTCACCAGCTGCGCGCACCCAATGTGCACCTGGACAATGGCGCCATTGCCGGCTCTTACCTGGGTCTGCTGCTGCTGGGCATTGTGTTCACCGCTATTGGCATATGGGCCTCGTCCCTTACGGGCAATGCGGTAATAGCCTTCCTGGTAGCGGTTTTCACGTGTTTCCTTTTCTTTAACGGCTTTGACGCGCTGAGCAAGATACCCGCCTTTTCCGGCGGGGCAGACTATTACCTGCAAATGGCCGGCATTAAGTTCCACTATACCTCCATTAGCCGGGGAGTAGTGGATAGCCGGGATGTGATTTATTTCGCCAGCGTGGTGGTGCTGATGCTGTTCCTCAGCCGGCTGTCGTTGCAGCGCCGCGTATGGCAAAGCACCGGCAACGGCAAAAAATACCTGCAGCGCGCACTGGTAATTGCAGCCGCGCTGATAGGCGTAAACATACTGGCAGCGTATATACACGGCCGTGCCGACCTTACCGCTGAAAAAAGATATACCCTGGCCCCCTCTACCAAACACCTGCTGCGGGGGTTAGACAGCACCGTTACCATAGAAGTGTTCCTGAAAGGCGACTACCCGGCTGCATTTAAACAGTTGGCCCAGGCTACAGATGAGCTGCTGGGCGAGTTCCGGGAGTACGGCGGGCAAAACATCCGCTACGTTTTCCAGGGCCCCGGCCAGGGTATGGACGACTCCGCGCGCCTGGCCTTTCAGAAAAACCTGGTGGCCAAAGGTATTATGCCCTTTAACCTGCAGGTGCAGCAGGATGCCAGCGAAGGCTATTCTGAAAAGCTGATATTTCCCGGCGCCCTGGTGCACTACAAAGGCAAAACAGTAGGCGTGAACCTGCTCAAAAGCCAGGGCGGGCAAGATCCCACAGCAGCCATGGGCAACTCCGAAGCCCTGCTGGAGTACCAGTTCATCAGCGCCATTTATAAGCTGCGGCAAACCAGCAAGCCGCTGGTAGGCTACATGCTGGGCAACGGCGAGTCGCTGGGCGCCGAAGTGTACGATGCGCTTACCACCGTACAGGCCAACTATGCGCTGGACACCCTTACCCTGCAGGCCAACAGCCATATTCCCGCTGATTTTGACCTGCTGCTGTTTGCAAAGCCCGTAAAAAGATTTTCCGAAGAAGATAAGCTGAAGATAGACCAGTATGTAATGCGGGGCGGTAAGGTGCTGTGGTGCCTGGATGTGCTGAATGCCAGCATAGACAGCCTGCAGCAGCAGAACTCCTTTATAGCATTTGACCGCGGCCTGAACCTGGAAGACCTGCTGTTCCGCTACGGCGCGCGCGTGAACCCCGATCTTATTGAAGACCTGCAGTCCGACCTGGTGCCGCTGGTAGTAGGCAATGTAGGCAACAAGCCCCAGATACGGCCCATACCTTTCCCCTACTTCCCGCTGCTGTCGCCCACCGGCAACCATCCTATTGTAAAAAATATGGACCTGGTGCTGAGCCACTTCACCAGCTCTATTGATACCATTAAGGGAGGGGATATTACCAAAACCATCCTGCTCACCTCTTCCCGCAATGCGCGCACCGTACGCACCCCGGCAGAAGTTAGCTGGGAAAGCGTGCGCACCCGGCCCGACCCGCGCGAGTACCGCCAGGCCTACCTGCCGGCCGCCGTGCTGCTGGAGGGCCGCTTTACTTCGCTGTTCCGCCACCGGCTGGATGCGGCGCAGCAGCAGGCCATTGCCCAAAGCACCGGCCAGCCTTTCCTGGACCGGGCAGACACCGTGAATAAAATGATCGTGATCAGCGACGGCGATATTATTACCAACGCGGTTTCCCGCAAGGAAGGGCCGCTGCAAATGGGCATCAATCCCTTTAATCCCGATTTTGTATTTGCCAATAAAGAGTTTTTCCTGAACTGCCTGGAGTACCTTACCAATACCTCCGGCATTATGGAAACCCGCAATAAGGAGGTAACCCTGCGCCTGCTGGACGCGCAGAAAATAAAGCAGGAGCGCACCAAATGGCAGGTCATTTGTTTCCTGGTGCCCATAGGCATCATCCTGCTGTTTGCAATGGTGTTCCAGTTTATACGGCAGCGTAAGTACGAATAGCCGCACTGCTGCTGCGGGCTATGCAGTAATGATTGCTGTTAACCGCAATCATAGGTTATAGCTATAAACTATTATCTTTGCCATTCACTAAACAATAATCGGCTGCATGACACCCACAATGTGGACGTATCTGATCTTCGGCATTGTTATCGTCCTGGCTCTGGTCTTTGATCTGGGTTTATTAAGTAAAAAATCTACTACTGTTTCCATTAAGAAAGCGCTGGTACAAACCTGTTTCTGGGTAATACTGTCATTAGCCTTTTTTGGATTTATCTGGTTTGAGGACGGGCATGAAATGGCCATCCGCTACCTGAGCGCCTACCTTATGGAGTGGTCGCTGTCCATAGATAACATTTTTGTATTCATCCTTATTTTCGGCTTTTTCAAAATAAAAGAAACCAGCTATGCCCGCGTGCTGCTGATTGGTATTCTCATGGCCATTGTGTTCCGCGCCATCTTTATTACCATTGGTGCAGCGCTTATTGAGCGGTTCCACTGGATATTGTACGTGTTTGGCGTATTCCTGGTGTACACCGGTATTAAAATGTTCAGCGCCAACCAGGAAGAGGAGTTTAAGCCGGAAGAAAATATAGCATACCGCTTAATGAGCAGGTACCTGAACATTACGGATGATTTTCCGCAGGGCCGCTTTATTGTAAAAAGAGATAAGAAAACCTTTTTCACGCCCCTTGCCATAGTAGTGGTAATGCTGGCGGTAACAGATGTGCTGTTTGCGCTGGACTCTATTCCCGCTGTATTTGCCATATCCCAGGAGCCGCTGGTGGTGTACACGTCCAACATATTTGCAGTACTGGGCCTTCGCTCCCTGTTCTTTTTGCTCAGGGGTGCGGTTGATGAGTTTGAATTCCTGCAGCACGGCATTGCCATTGTGCTGGTGTTCATTGGCTTAAAAATGCTGGCAGAGATTGTAAATATCCATATGCCCGTGTATGTATCGCTGATCGTGATTGTGTGCTGCCTGGGCGGCGCCATCCTGTATTCCGTTTACCATAAGCGGAAAAAAGCGGTACCGGAAAATACCGGCTCAGAAAAATAATTCAGGCGCTTTGGCAGTTTTAGAGTCATCTGCCAAAGCATGCCCACAGATAGTAACTTATGTACAACGCAGCAAATATTAGTAAGATCCTGAAGGCAGAGCTCTTACAGGACGCAGGTGCACCGGAGATAGCGCATATTTTGCTGGACAGCAGGAAACTGATCTTCCCGGAAACTTCACTCTTTATTCCATTGGTGAGCGCACGCCGTAATGCGCACCAGTATATTCCCGACCTGTATGAAAAAGGAGTACGCAATTTCCTGGTGAGCGAGCACCTGCCGCTTGACAAGTACCCTAATGCCAGCATTATACTGGTAAAAGATACCCTGCAGGCCCTGCATACGCTGGTAGCCTGGCACCGGCAGCAGTTTCATATCCCGGTAATAGGCATTACCGGCAGCAACGGCAAAACAATTGTGAAGGAATGGCTGTACCAGCTGCTGGAAAAGGATTACAATATTGTGCGCAGCCCCAAGAGCTATAACTCGCAAACCGGCGTGCCCCTGTCGGTATGGCAAATGGAGCCGGCCAACCAGCTGGCCATTTTTGAGGCAGGCATTTCCCAGCCCGGTGAAATGGAGCATCTTGAAAAGATCATCCGCCCTACCATCGGCATTTTTACCAATATTGGCGAAGCCCATAACGAAGGCTTTCTGAACCGGCGGCAAAAGATCAATGAAAAGCTGGTGCTGTTTGCCAAAAGCGATGTGCTTATTTACTGTAAAGATTACCTGGAGCTGAATGAATGCGTGCTGAACTTCCATTCGCAGATAGGCAAGCGCGATAACCAGCAGGGCCTGCAGCTGCTGGCCTGGTCGCGCAAAACAGAGGCCGACCTGCGCATCATCAGCGTGGATAAAGATCATAACTACACCCGCATTGATGCGCTGTACAAGCAGCTGCCCATTCACATCAGCATTCCGTTTGTAGATGAAGGCTCGGTAGAAAACGCCATCCACTGCTGGGCGCTGATGCTGTACCTGGGTATTGACAGCCAGGTAATACGCCAGCGGATGGACCAGCTGGGCAATATAGCCATGCGCCTGGAGCTGAAGCAGGGCATTAACAACTGCTCCATTATTAACGACAGCTATAGCTCGGACCTGGGTTCGCTTACCATTGCGCTGGATTTTTTACAGCAGCAGCAACAGCACCCTACCCGCACCGTTGTGCTCAGCGATATTTTACAGAGCGGCCGCAGCGATGCTTCCCTGTATGAGGAAGTAGCCGGCTTGCTGCAGAAAAAAGGTATTCAGCGCCTCATAGGCATCGGCAAAAATATAAGCCGCGAAAAACGCGCCTTCCAGGAGGTCCCCGGCCTTAAAAGCCAGTTTTTTCTCACCACCGAAGCGTTTATTGAGCAATTCAGCCAGCAGGATTTCCAATATGAAACCATTTTGCTCAAAGGCGCCCGCGTGTTTAAGTTTGAGCGCATTGGCAAACTGCTGGAGCATAAGGTGCACCAGACCATACTGGAAATAAACCTGAGCGCGATAGCGCACAACCTAAAGCAATACCAGGCCCTGCTGAAACCTACAACCAGGGTAATGGCCATGGTAAAGGCGTTTTCTTACGGCAGCGGCAGTTTTGAAATAGCCAACCTGCTGCAGTTCCACGGTATTGATTACCTGGCCGTAGCTTATGCGGATGAAGGAGTGGAGCTGCGCCGCGCCGGCATTACCATGCCCATTATGGTAATGAACCCCGAGCCCAGCTCCTTTGACGCCATCCTGCACTGGAACCTGGAGCCGGAAATTTATTCCCTGCTGCTGCTGCAGCAGTTTGAGGAGGAAGTGCGCACCAGCGGCAAAACGGATTTTCCCATCCATATTAAGCTGGACACCGGCATGCACCGCCTGGGATTTGAGAAAAAGGATATTCCGGCCCTGGCCCGCATACTTACGGAAAACGGGCAGCTGAGGGTACGCTCTATTTTCAGCCACCTGGCCGCCAGCGAAGACCCCGCAAAAGACGAGCTTACCCGGCAGCAGGGCCGCCTGTTCTTTGAAATGAGCCATGAGCTGCAAAAAGCGCTGGGCTACATCGGCATCCGCCACATTTCCAACAGCGCCGCTATTGAGCGCCACCCGGACCTGCAGCTGGATATGGTGCGCCTGGGCATTGGCATGTACGGTATTGACAGCAGCAACAGCGAAATGCAGGAAAAGCTGCGTAATGTAAGCACGCTCAAAACCACGGTGGCGCAGCTCAAGCACATACCGGCCGGGGAAACCGTGGGCTACGGCGCCACATGGGCCGCTCCCGGTCCGTCTGTAATAGCCACTGTTCGTATAGGCTATGCTGATGGCTACCCCCGCTGCCTCAGCAACGGCGTAGGTAAAATGCTGGTGCACGGGCAGCTGGCGCCGGTGGTGGGCATAGTGGCTATGGACATGCTGATGCTGGATGTTACCCACATTCCCGAAGTAGCAGAAGGGGATGAGGTAATTGTATTCGGGCAGGATTTACCCGTACAGCAGCTGGCATCCTGGGCAGGCACCATTCCCTATGAAATACTCACCGGGATATCGCAGCGCGTAAAAAGGATTTATTTTGAAGAGTAATACTGCTTCCCACTTTAAATAAATCTATTATTTTTGATAAAATTTATGCCCCCTCAGAACAACCATGGCAGGTGCAGTTTTGCGGCATAAACGAACCGTACTAAATAACTTACATGAAATATCGTCACGTCATATTCATAGTGGTGTTTATCCTGGTTATTGATCAGGCGCTGAAGTTCTGGATTAAAACACACCTGTATATGCAGCAGGAGTTTGTGATATTCCCTAACTGGTTCCGCATTCATTTTATTGAAAATGAGGGAATGGCTTACGGGTTGAAGTTTGGCGGCGACTGGGGCAAGATCATGCTTACCCTTTTCAGGCTGGTAGCCGTGGTGATCGGTTTCTGGTACATGAAAAAGCTGGTGCACCAGAAGTTCCATACCGGTTTGCTCATCTGCGGCTCCCTGATACTGGCCGGCGCCGCGGGTAACCTGATAGACAGTATGTTCTATGGCCTTATATTCAGCGACAGCAGCTATGATATTGCCCGCTTTTTGCCTAAAGAAGGCGGTTATGGCGCGTTTTTACACGGCCGCGTGGTAGATATGCTGTACTTCCCTATTTATGAAGGCTATCTTCCCAAATGGGTCCCGTTTAAAGGCGGCGACTATTTTATCTTCTTCCGGCCGGTATTTAATATTGCCGATGCCGCCATCTCTACCGGTGTTATTACCATCCTGGTGTTCCAGCGCCGTTTTTTCAGCAAACGGCTGGAGGAAACTACCGGCACAGAGCAAACCGGCGCACAACAGAATGGCGCAGTAGTGAACGGGGCGCAGTAATGCATATAACTAACCGGCAACAGGCGCAACACGCTATGTAACCGCAGCCGTTCCTGTTTAAAACAGCACATCTCCCATACCCGTACATGCAGATTGCCGCTGGCGGCTCATTTACAGGTCCGCGCTGCGGTATTATCCGCGGCGGCTCCACACCATAATGGCTGCCTTTAAAACACGCATTCCTGCCGCAATGCAGTTCGAAGCAGTGCCCTTTATTCCCCTTCACACCTTTCTTAAATTACCATTCCCGCTGCAATACAGCTCAAAAAGCAGCATTCATCATCTTCCCCGTACTTTTCTTAAAGTACCATCCCTACTGCAATGCAGCCTCACTCACTTTCACCTGCTGACAGACTTTTTTTGCAACTGCTTTGAAAAGTCATTTCTCCACTATACATTTGTCCACAAATTCTATAGACTTTATGTTTTTTATAAAAAACAGCCCGGCTACTGCGCTTCAGCGATGTTGTGTAAACACTGCATACGCAACAATCCTGTACTAACATTCAATCCATTACATCCAAACGAAACACACAATGCAATCAATAAAGTCTGCTTACTTATGGCTGCTGCTACTACTGCTTCCGGTACTGGCGCAGGCGCAGCTGAATGGTTCCTATATTATAGCCGGGCGCATCGTAGATGATAAAGGAGCGCCCCTCCCCGGCGCATCCATACAGATAAAGAATACTTCTTTTGGCGCACAAACAGATACAGCCGGTCATTTTGAGCTTACCACCAATGTGAAATTCCCCTACCGGCTGGTGATACGCCTGCTTGGGTACCAGCCGCAGGAGTTTGAGGTGCGCAATAATAACAGCCGCCTGCAGATACAGCTATATACCCAGTCGCTGCTGGTAAACGAAGTAGTGGTATCGGCCAGCCGCCAGCAGGAAAAGCTGTTAAAGTCGCCGGTGGCTATTGAAAAGCTGGATATACGGGCGCTGAAATCCACGCCGGCGGCCTCTTTCTACGATGCCATCGGCAACCTGAAGGGTGTGCAGATGACTACCGCCGGCCTTACCTTTAAAGTGTTCAACACCCGCGGCTTTAACGTGCCCAATAACTTCCGGTTCATGCAGCTGGTAGATGGGGTAGATAACCAGGCCGCTACCCTGGGCGTGCCGCTGGGTAACGCCATCGGCCCTACGGAGCTGGATATTTTAAGCGTGGAAGTTACGCCCGGCGCCTCCTCGGCCCTGTATGGCATGAACGCTATTAACGGCATGTCCAATCTCCTTACCAAAAATCCTTTTAAATACCAGGGCCTGAGCGTAATGCAAAAGGTGGCCTTTAACCATTTTGACGGCCACGGCAGCTCACCCAAGCCTATTACTGAAACGGCTATACGTTATGCGCAGGCCATTAACGGCCGCTGGGCATTTAAAGTAAACTTCAGCTACATGAAGGGTACGGACTGGTATGCCGACAGCCACAATGATTTTAACCCGCAAAGCAAGGCCAATCCCGACTTTCCGCAGCTGAGCGGCGCGGATAATATTGCCAACGATGCCTGGAATAAATATGCCGACCAAACGGATATTGCCATTAAGGATAAGGATGGGCGGGCCTATAACGTGCACCGTACCGGCTACTGGGAAAAAGACCTGGTGGGCGATTATGGCGTAAAGAACGTGAAAGCCGATGCTGCCCTGCATTACAAAATTAACCCCACCCTGGAGCTGGCCTATGCTTACCGTGTAGGCCTGATGGACGGCTTTTTCCAGCGGGGCAACCGCATAGGCCTGAAGAATGTAGTGGTGCAAAACCATAAGCTGGAGCTGGTGCATAACGACTTCACCATCCGCTCCTATGTTTCCATTGAAAATACCGGCGACTCTTACAATATGAACCCCCTGGCCGACAACCTGGAGAAATCCTTTAAGTCGGACGCCCAGTGGAAAACAGATTATACTGCAGCGCTGAACGCCGCCTTAACCGCCAACCCCGGCGACCTGGTTGCCGCCCACCGCGCTGCGCGCGCAGCTGCCGACAATGGCCGCTGGACGCCCGGCACCCCTGCGTTTAACGCGCAACTGGCCAAGATCAAAAGCATTAATGACTGGGATATTTACCCGGTGTCTAAAGACTCTACCAACAAATCAGGCGGCGCCGCGCTGCTGCAAATGAGCCGCTTTTACCATACAGAAGGTACCTGGAACCTGCGTAAATATGTGCACTTTGCCGATGTGCTGATAGGCGCGGATTACCGTACGTATGAGATCATACCGGACGGCAATAATTTTGTAGACTTCACCCGTTCACTGGATAAGCGCAACCAGCCCGGCGGCAGGCATATATGGTATGGCAAGGCAGGCGGCTTTGTACAGCTGTCAAAAACCTTTTTTAAAGATGCGTTAAAGCTTACCGGCTCGCTGCGGTACGATAAGAACCAGCAGTTCAGCGGTAAAGTAAACCCGCGCATTGCCGCTGTATACACTACACCCAACCAGCTGCATAACTTCCGGGTATCATGGCAAAACGGTTTCCGCTTCCCGTCGTTGTTTGAAGCTTACTCATTTGTAAATAACGGGCAGGTGCGGCGTGTAGGCGGCCTGGCTTTTATTGAAGATGGCCTGGGCTATTTTAAGAACTCGTTCCTCACTACCAGCGTAACGGCTTTTGGTACTGCTACTAACCGCACCATTAATGCAAACCCGGGTATTCCCACTGAAGATGCAGCGGCGCAGAACGCGGCTGTGCTCAAGGTAGCCAACCTGGATCCTATTGTACCTGAGCAGGTGCATGCATTTGAAGCCGGCTATAAAAGCGTTTTATTTAACAACAGGTTGTTTGTGGATATTGACGGCTATTACAATACTTACAAAAACTTTATCGGGCAGGTAGAGGTAGCAGTGCCGCAAAGCGGAGATGTGAACCACCCTGACCGGGATGTGCTGCTGCAAATGCTGGACAAGAGTAAGCAAAACCGGTACCGGGTATGGACCAACAGTAAGTCAACCGTGGAAAATTACGGCGCGGCCGTAGCGCTGTCCTATAACTTCTATAAAACCTTTACTATCAGCGGCAACGCTAATTTCAACAAATTAGCGCAGGATAAAACAAAGGACGACGCACTGATACCCGGCTTTAACACCCCGCGGTGGTTCACCAATGTTAGCTTTGGCAACCGGGCGGTGCTGCCCAATGTAGGCTTTAACATTGTATGGCACTGGCAGGAGCGGTTTTACTGGCAAAACCTGTTTGGCAACGGTGATGTGCCGGCCTACAGCACCGTAGATGCGCAGGTAAGCTTCCAGCTGCCCAAATTAAGCACCACCATTAAGGTAGGCGGCTCTAACATACTGAACACCGCTTACTTCCAGTATGTGGGCGGACCTACCATGCGCGGCCTGTATTATATAACCGTTACGTATGATGGCGTTTTCAGAAAGAAAGCGTCTTAATCAGAATCCGACTATTATATGAGCGCCCGGGTACCAAAAATACCCGGGACTTTTTTTTGCATTTATTTGGATATACTGTTTATTCCGACTACCTTTAGTCTATAATTTATATAGACTATATATTATAAGTATTATGTCGCATAACGAGGTGATAGACAAACTGGAACAACAACCGGCTACGCTGAGAAGGCAGGAGATGCTTATAACGCTGGTGAATGAGGAAAACAAGAAAAAGCGTGGCCTGTGGTTGTTGATTACGCTGCTGGTGGCGGTAACGCTGGTGGGCCTGTGGTTCACCTATTATTATAACGTGCCGGCAGCTACGCAAACCAGGGTATATCACTTCATACAATCCCTTTTTACTTCCGAGCTGTTATTTTATATAGGCGTGGGCCTGGCCGCGCAGATGGTTGACGGGGCCCTGGGCATGGCTTACGGCGCAACCTCCTCCTCCCTGCTATTGGGATTGGGAGTACCGCCTGCTATTTCAAGCGCCAGCGTACACGTAGCGGAAGTGTTCACCACCGGGGCATCCGGTATTGCGCACTTTAAGCTGGGCAACGTGAACAAAAAGTTATTCTTATACCTGCTGATACCCGGTATGGCCGGCGCTATTATAGGCGCTTACCTGTTGTCCGACAAAATAGACGGTAATATTGTAAAGCCCTTTATGAGCGCCTACCTGATGATACTGGGCGTTATCATTATCCGCAAAGGACTGCAGAAGCAGCGCCGCAAAACCAAAGTAAAACGCCTGGGGCCACTGGCTTTCTTCGGCGGGTTTATGGATGCCATCGGCGGCGGCGGATGGGGCCCTATTGTTACCTCTACCTTACTGAGCAAGGGCCGTACGGTGCACTACACCATTGGTTCTGTAAATGCCGCGGAGTTCTTTATTTCCGCATCCAGCGCAGCTACCTTCCTGATCTTTACCGGTATAAACAGCTGGCAGGTAATTGTGGGGCTGGTGATCGGCGGGGTAATGGCATCACCGTTTGCCGCCATCCTGGTGCGCCGCATTAAACGCAGGCCGCTGATGATTATGGTAGGGATTATGGTGATACTATTAAGCCTGCGCACCATCTGGCTAAGCATGCATTGACAATGTGCAGATGTGCAAATATGCAGATGTGCAGATGAATGCGGCAATGTATTAACGAATGTATCTATCTTAAAATAAAAATGTGCAAATGGGAAGCCCATTTGCACATTTGCATATCTGCACATTTGCACATCTACTTTATTTCTCCCACCATCCTGGCCGGATCTACCCACTCGTCAAACTGCTCGGGTGTAACATATCCCAGCTTCACCGCCATTTCTTTCAGCGTAGTGCCTTCCTTATGGGCTTTCTGCGCTATTTCAGCGGCTTTGTAGTAGCCGATCTTTGTGTTCAGGGAGGTTACCAGCATCAGGGAATTATCCACGTGCTTTTTAATATTGGCTTCAATGGGGGCCAGGCCTTCCGCGCATTTATCGTTAAAGCTCACGCAGCCATCGCCGATCAGGCGGGCGCTGTGCAGGAAGTTGTAGATCATTACCGGCTTAAACACGTTCAGCTCAAAGTGGCCGTTGGCGCCGCCGATGTTAATGGCTACATCGTTCCCCATTACCTGTGCGGCAATCATGGTAAGGGCTTCGCACTGGGTAGGGTTCACCTTACCAGGCATAATGGAGGAGCCGGGCTCGTTGTCCGGTATATACAGCTCGCCAATGCCGGAGCGCGGGCCGGAGGCCAGCATACGGATGTCGTTCGCTATTTTCATGAGGCTCACGGCAACCGTTTTCAGCGCGCCGTGTGCTTCTACAATGGCATCGTGCGCAGCCAGGGCCTCAAATTTATTTTCTGCAGTAACAAAGGGAATGCCGGTAAGCATGGCAATATGCCGGGCCACGTTTACCGCGTAATCTTTAGGCGTATTGATGCCGGTGCCTACGGCCGTGCCGCCCAGGGCCAGCTCGCCCAGGTGCGCCAGTGAATTATGGATGGCTTTCAGGCCATGATCCAGCTGCGATACATACCCGCTGATCTCCTGCCCAACGGTAAGCGGCGTAGCATCCATAAAGTGGGTGCGGCCTATTTTTACCACGTGCATATATTGCTCTGACTTTTCAGCCAGGGTGTTGCGCAGCTTGCGGATGCCGGGAACAGTTACCTCTACCAGCATTTTGTACGCCGCAATATGCATGGCAGTGGGGAATGTATCGTTGGAGGATTGGGATTTATTTACATCGTCATTGGGGTGCAGCACCTTTTCTTTATCGGTTAGCTTGCCGCCGTTGATCACATGCGCGCGGTAGGCAACCACCTCATTCACGTTCATATTGGATTGGGTGCCGGAACCGGTTTGCCACACTACCAGGGGAAATTCAGCATCCAGCTTGCCTTCCAGTATTTCATCGCATACCCGGGCTATCAGGTCGGCCTTTTCTTTGGGCAGTACGCCGGCATCCAGGTTGGTGAGCGCGGCGGCCTTTTTCAGATAGGCAAATGCCCGGATGATCTCCTTGGGCATCTTATTAATGTCCTGTGCTATCCTGAAATTGTCGATGGAGCGCTGGGTTTGGGCGCCATAGTAGGCATTTACAGGTACCTGCACCTCTCCCATCGTGTCTTTCTCTATTCTGAATTCCATATGCTTGAATTTTGTGCCACAAAACTAGCTAAAGAATTGTCAATTACGAATTATCAATTACCCTCATTCTCCTGTGAAGTTCGCTTTCCGCTTTTGCAGGAATGCGGCAGCGCCCTCCTCCAGGTCTTTGGTGGCAAAGCAGCTGGAAAACGTGTCAATCTCCAGTGCAAAACCATCCGTATCATTGTCCAGGGCGGCATTGGCGCATTTTATTACGCCGGCAATGGCCAGCGGCGCTTTGGTATGTATCTTTTTCAGGATTTCCTTGGTTTTGTTCAACAGCTCCGCTGCTTCCACCACGTGGTTTACCAGGCCCATGGCATGCGCATCGGCAGCGCTGATCATGTCGGCCGTCATCATAAGCTCCAGCGCGCGGCCTTTACCCACCAGCTTTGTAAGGCGCTGGGTGCCGCCGTAGCCCGGTATCAGGCCCAGGTTCACTTCGGGCTGCCCGAATCTGGCATTTGTGCTGGCTATACGAAAATGGCAGGCCATGGCCAGCTCGCAGCCGCCGCCCAGCGCAAAACCATTCACAGCGGCCGCCACGGGTTTAGGGCATTCCTCTATGCGCTGAAAAACAGTATGCCCTTTTTTAGCCAGCACGGCGCCCTGCTCCGGCGACAGCTCCAGGAACTCTGAAATATCTGCCCCTGCAATAAAAGCCTTTTCCCCGGTGCCGGTAATAATGGCGCTTTTAATCTCCTTATTCTTGTACACTTCATCTACCGCCAGCGCCAGCTCGTTCATTACGGTCTGGTTCAGGGCATTCATTTTGTCGGGCCGGTTAATGGCTATTGTAAAAATACCGTCTGTCAGGGTGGTGCTGATGGTTTCGTACATGATCGTTTGTTTTGGTTCAGGTAACTAAGTTATTGAATTAGCGCCAACAAAAAGGGTGCTAACAGCTTTTACGCGGTTAGCACCCTGCGAATGGCGGATAAACAGCAATAAGATGCAGGAAAGCGCCTGCAAGTACCTGCTAAATAGTTTATTATTTATGCCAGTGACGATGGCGGTGATGGCGATGATCTTTGTAATAGTCAATGCGGCCAAAGTCGTAGCTAAGGGTTACAAAAAACATCTTTGCCTCCAGGTTCCTGTACGGCTGCTGTACAATGCCGTTCACTGTTTCCTGGTAATCGTGGTTAAAGAAGTCGTTCAGGTAATACTGCACCTTTAACCCAAAGCCTGGCTGAAAGCGGAAGCCGGCAAATACAGATGGCATCAGCAGCGGGGTACGGTCGCTGAACCATTCATTGAACTTATGGCGCTTATCGCCGTTCACAAACTGTTTTTCCTTGTAATTAAAGGCCAGGTCGTAAGAGCCGCCGGCAAAAAAGAAAATGCGGCCATGGCGCAGGTCGCCTATTTTAAAGCCCAGTGGCACGCCCAGCGTATATACCCGGCGTTTCAGCTTTACGGAGTCGTTGGCTTCGGTGATCAGGCCAATGTTCTTGACATTAATACCGGTAAATATCCCGAAGTTGTTGCCAAAGTCGTAGTTGAAATTGGTGCCTACGTTTACAAAAAAGGTAAAGCGGGGAATATTGCGCACATGCACGCCATTGTCTTTTACGCTGGTGGCAAAGGACAGCAAAGGCCCGTCGCCGCCCCAGGAGGTGTATACCTTGTGTTTACGGCCACCGGCATATTCGCCAAAAGCCATTTTTTTCCAATCCTTTGTGGAATCTGTTTTTTCCTGGGCAAAAACACTGCATTGCAGTAAGCACACTGCTGTCAGAAGGATGAGGTAACGTTTCATTTTCATTCGCTGAATTTTTTGGCTGTTTTATACAGGCAACAGTTTTTATGCCTGTTTTTGTACTATACTTTTCATGCTGCCATTAAATAGACGAATGATCTTAAAAAAGGTTACAATAATTAAAAATTCCTGTGCGCCGCCACCCAGCTGCTGATATAGCCGGCAATTTCCTGTGTATGCGTGCCCGGGGGAAATAATTTGCCTACCCCCAGCTGCTGCAGGGCCTGCATATCGGCATCGGGAATGATGCCGCCGCCGGTGAGCAGCACATCATCCATTCCTTTTTCTTTCATCAGGGACATAATGCGGGGAAAAACCGTCATATGGGCGCCGGAAAGTATGCTGATGCCAATGGCATCCACATCTTCCTGCAGCGCGGCATTCACCACCATTTCAGGGGTTTGCCGCAGGCCGGTATAAATCACTTCCATGCCGGCATCGCGCAGGGCTGCGGCTATTACCTTGGCTCCGCGGTCATGGCCGTCCAGGCCCACTTTTGCCACCAGTACCCGCACCGGGCGTTTCAAAGGGTTGACCATTGTTCGGTGTATTGTATTATTAAGGGATAAATGTAGCATTTTTGCGCCAGGGTCCATAGCCGGCAGCTCCATGGACCCTGGCCATTTTTGCTTACCTTTGCCATCCGTAAAACTACAACCGGTTTAATATGAGCGAAGAAAGATCTCTCAATTTTTTAGAACAGATCATAGAAGACGACCTGGCAAAAGGCGTTACCGGGGGCCGTGTGCTAACCCGTTTCCCGCCAGAACCCAATGGCTACCTGCACATCGGTCATGCCAAATCCATATGCCTGAACTTTGGGCTGGCCCAGAAATACAACGGCCAAACCAACCTGCGTTTTGACGATACCAATCCAATAGCAGAAGATACAGAATATGTAGACTCTATCAAAGCCGATATTAAATGGCTTGGCTTTGAATGGGCCAATGAGCTGTATGCTTCCGATTATTTTGAACAGTTATACGATTTTGCAGTAGCCCTTATAAAAAAAGGGCTGGCCTATGTTGATGACTCTACCCCGGAGGAAATAGCTGCTATGAAAGGCACGCCTACAGAGCCCGGCAAAGAAAGCCCCTACCGCAACCGCAGCGTGGAGGAAAACCTGCAGCTGTTTGAGCAGATGCGGAACGGCGCGTTCAAAGACGGCGCCAAGGTGCTGCGCGCCAAGGTGGACATGGCATCGCCCAACATGCACATGCGCGATCCTATTATGTACCGCATTAAGCATGCCCATCACCACCGTACCGGCGATAAATGGTGCATATATCCCATGTACGATTTTGCGCACGGGCAAAGCGACAGCATAGAACATATTACCCACTCGGTTTGCACGCTGGAATTTGTACCGCACCGGCCCCTGTACGACTGGTTCATTGAAAAGCTGGAGATATTCCCCTCCCACCAGTACGAGTTTGCGCGCCTGAACCTGAATTATACGGTTACGAGCAAACGAAAGCTGAAACAGCTGGTGGCAGAAGGCATTGTGCGCGGCTGGGACGATCCCCGTATGCCTACCATCAGCGCCCTGCGCCGCCGCGGCTTTACGCCGTCGAGCATACGCACCTTCTGCGACCGCGTAGGCGTACAAAAGCGGGATAACCTGATTGAGGTAAGCCTGCTGGAATATTTTATCCGCGAGGAGCTGAACCGCACCGCCAACCGCGTAATGGTGGTAACCGACCCCGTGAAGCTGGTAATCACCAACTACCCCGAAGGACAGGTAGAGGAGCTGCAGGCAGAAAATAACCCGGAAGATGCAACGGCCGGTTACCGCACCGTACCGTTCAGCAATACCTTGTACATAGAGCGGGAAGATTTTATGGAAAACCCGCCCAAGAAATTCTTCCGCCTCGGCCCTGGCAATATGGTGCGCCTGAAGTATGCTTACATTATAAAGTGCGACAGCTTTGATAAAGATGCCGATGGCAACATTACCACCATTTACTGCTCTTACCTGCCGGAAAGCCGCAGCGGCGGCGATACCAGCGGCCTTACAGTAAAAGGCACCATTCACTGGGTAAGCGCGGCGCATGCCGCCAAAGCCGAAGTACGCCTGTACGACCGGCTGTTTAAAGTAGAAGACCCGAATAATGAGGAAGGCGATTTCAAATCCTATATTAACCCCAACTCATTGCAGGTGGTTGAAAATGCGCTGATAGAGCCCGCCCTGGCCGGCGCCAAACCCGGCGACCGGTTCCAGTTCCTGCGAAAAGGCTACTTTTGCGTAGACCCGGACAGCACGCCGGAAAAGCTGGTGCTGAACCGCACGGTAACGCTGAAAGACACCTGGGCCAAAGAAGCGAAAAAAGGTTAAGGAATAATTATAACAAATGAAACGCCCCGGAAGGAATGCTTCCGGGGCGTTGTTGTTTCAATAACTTATCATATCACGCGTCCAGCTGGTCCAATGCTTTCATGATCCTGGCAATGGTTTCATGTTTGCCCAGTGTTTCTGCAATGTTGAACACCGGCGGGCCGAACTTGCCCCCGCACAGCATAATACGGAAAGGCAGCTGCAGCTCGCCTACCTTAATATTCATGGAGGTAGCCAGCTGCTTAAAGCTGTCCTCTACTGATTGTAAAGAAAAATCAGTAAGCGTTTCCAGCACAGAGGCCCAGTCCAGGAAGAACTGCCGCTTATCTGCGTTCCACTTGGGTTTTACCGCGCTAAAGTCGTATTGCGCCGGCTGCTGGAAAAAGAAAAAGCCATGATCCCATATTTCAGTTACCAGGTTGCAACGCTCTTTTACCATCCCGGCAATGACGGCTACATATTCTTCGGAGGCCTGCGCGCCTTTTTCGTGCAGCACCGGCATGAACAGCTGCGCCAGGCGGCGGTTATCTGCTTTTACAATATACTGGTGGTTAAACCAGTTGGCCTTTTCTATATTAAACTTGGCGCCGGCGTGGTGCACGCGATCAATGGAAAACTTCTCTACCAGCTCTTCCAGGGTGAACAGTTCCTGCTCGGTACCATCGTTCCAGCCCAGCATGGCCAGCATGTTCACAAATGCTTCGGGCAGGTAACCCATTTCGCGGAAGCCCTTGGTAAAATCGCCGGTGCGCGGATCTGTCCAGTTCATGGCATATACAGGAAAGCCTAAACGGTCGCCATCCCGTTTGCTGAGCTTACCATTTCCATCGGGACGCAATATCAGCGGCAGGTGCGCCCATTGGGGCATGTGCTTATGCCAGCCCAGGTAGCGCCACAGCATAATATGCACCGGGGCGGAGGGCAGCCATTCTTCGCCACGGAAAGCATGGCTGATCTTCATCAGGTAATCATCTACCACCACGGCCAGGTGGTAGGTAGGCATACCGTCTGCTTTCAGCAATACCTTATCATCTACAGTGCCGGTGTTAAAATGCACCTCACCGCGTATCATATCTGTAAAAGATATTTCCTCATTGGCCGGCATCTTTATACGGATCACGTGCGGGGTGCCGGCTGCCAGCAGGGCAGCGGTTTCTTCCGGCAGCAGGTGCAGGGAGTTGCGCATGTGCACTCGTACAAAATGATTATACTGGGGAGAGGGATTGTCTTCTGTTTTAAGCCGGGTACGCATTTCCTCCAGCTCTTCGGGCGTATCAAATGCATAATAGGCATATCCGTCCTTTACCAGCTGCTCCGCGTATTGGCGGTACAGCTCCTTACGCTCGCTCTGGCGGTAAGGCGCATAAGGCCCGCCGATATGCGGCCCTTCATCGGCATTTAAGCCGCACCAGCGCAAACACTCAATAATATATTCTTCTGCGCCTTCCACATAACGGGTTTGGTCGGTATCTTCTATGCGCAGCACAAAATCGCCTTTATGCTTTCTGGCAAACAAATAATTAAATAAAACGGTGCGCACCCCACCCAGGTGCAGTCCACCGGTAGGGCTCGGGGCAAAACGTACTCTAACTTTTTGGTGTTCCATAGCCGCAAAGGTAATATTTTAGTTGGCAGTTGATAAACAGCAGACGGGCGGTTACGGCCATTTAATACCATAAACTGCCAACTAATTTTTAACTTGCCTGCAGCTGCCGGCTACCTGCTGCTAACCTGCAAACTGATCATATGTTTTATTTAACCAAAACGCCGGGGATTATTAAAGCCCTTTATAAAAGCTGTACCTGGCACCTTTCGCCGGCCCGGCAGGCAGTGTACCTCACTTTTGACGACGGCCCCCATCCCCGGGCCACGCCTTTTGTACTGGAGCAGCTGAAAAAGTACAATGCCAAAGGCACCTTTTTTTGTATAGGCAAGAACGTGGTGGAGCACCCGCAGATTTACCAGCAAATACTGCAGGAAGGACATACTGTCGGCAACCATACGCAACAGCACCTGAACGGCTGGAAAACCGGTACGGATAAATACATTCAGAACATACTGGAAGCCCGGCAATATATTGACTCTCCTTTGTTCCGCCCGCCTTATGGCCGCATTACGCCCTTCCAGGTAAAAGCGCTGAAGAATAAGATGCCGGGAGTACAGATCA
This sequence comes from Chitinophaga sp., assembly GCF_035761305.1. Taxonomy (GTDB): domain Bacteria; phylum Bacteroidota; class Bacteroidia; order Chitinophagales; family Chitinophagaceae; genus Chitinophaga. The sequence continues at coordinate 81,383 of NZ_DASTRI010000121.1, forward strand.
TTATGTGGGATGTGCTGAGCGCCGATTTTGATACCGGCATTAATGGCGAAGCCTGCGTGCAGAACGTGGTATTTAAGGCCGGCCCGGGATCTATTATTGTTTTTCACGACAGCGCCAAAGCGTGGGACCGCCTTTCGTATGCCCTTCCCCGTGTGCTGGAATATTGTAAGAAGAAGCAGTGGGCAATGGAAGCAGTACCCTTGCAGGGCTAATTACGACTTGGACGGTGGGGGGTGTAAGAAATGCCGGCTACAGGCAAGCATTGAATTTCCGGATAACGTGGTGGAGGCGTAATCCCCCAAAAAAAATACGAATGGGGAAATCGCTTTCATCCATTCGTAATTTTTCGCATCCGCAATTATTTTCTAAAAGCTGCATCCCGTTATGGGACCGCAACGAATGCTATATCAATTATATAACTGCCTCTTTACCTCCGCTCCAATCCATTCGTATTGACTACTATCTGGGCAGAATTACGCCTTTTACCTTATCGCCAATGCTAATGGTAGCAGAGTCGTCGCAAATACCGGCGCCGTAATCAATGGTAGCCGTTACCTGGTCGAAAGTAACATCTGCCTTGCCTTTTCCTATCCATGCACATTTCAGGGCTTTTACCAGCGGCTCTTTGGTAGTGTAGGTAACAATAGTGCCGCCGGGGTAAGTTAAGCTGGCAGTACCGGTGCCGCTGTAAGCATCATCTTCGGTATAAAAAGGCGTGTTGCCGCCCTCTACCTGGGTAATCTCTTTTTCACAGGTGTAGCCAAAGGTCAGGGTGTCCAGCGTAATACGGCCGTCAGTTACGCTGGTGCTGTATTTAAATACATTGCCGGCGCTTTTATTTTCAATTACCTTGGTGCCTGCCAGCCCTATCTCGCTTACAGAATAGCCATCCAGCGTAATGGTGATTTTAGTACCTGGCATCATAATATAACCGCTGATGACAATGTTCATTTTACCGGCGCGTACACGGCCGTCTGTACCGGTGCAACCGGAGCCAAAGTCAAGGGTGATGGTTTTGGGAAACACACCGGGAATAACGTTATCTATAGTAACCGTGTAGCCGGAGCCCAGTTTAAAAGAGCCGGGTCCATGAGGGGCTTTGCGGGCATCGCTGGCAAGTCCTTGTTCGTCGCCAACAGCCAGCGCCACGTCAAATAAATCATCATAAAGGGTGCTGGCCTGGGCTTCGTAAGCCGCTGCAGCTATGGCCTGGTTATCGTTTTGGTCAGTTGTGGGTGTTGCTTCATTGTTCTTACTGCAGGCAAAAAAGATGGTAGCAACCGCTATCAGGATAACGACTGCAGCAAAGATGCGGTTAAAACAAAAATTTTTCATGATAGGATAGTTTTTTTTAGGACTTTAACTTTGTGCCGAGGTTTAATCAGATATTAAAAATATTACAAATTTAATTATTTTCTACTTAATATTTATATACTATTTGTTAAATACGTGTTATGCAATGGATAGATACGCATGCCCACTTGTACAGTAAGGAATTTGCAAAGGACCGGGAAGCCATGATTACCCGGTCGCTGGAAGCCGGCGTGCATAAAATGCTGTTACCCAATATCGACGACGCATCCATCACCGGCATGCTGGAGCTGGAGGCGCAGTACCCCGGCCAGTGCTTTGCCATGATGGGGCTGCACCCCTGCTATGTAACCGAGCAGGTGGAGGCGCAAATGGCCCGGGTGCGGGAGTGGCTTGAAAAACGGCCTTTTATAGCCGTTGGCGAAATAGGGCTGGATTTTTACTGGGATAAAACCTTCACCGCCCAGCAGCACCAGGCTTTCCGCGAGCAGCTGCAGCTGGCCAAAGCCTATAAGCTGCCCGTAGTAATACACAGCCGCGAAAGCACCCGCGAATGTATTGACGATGTAAAAGCCCTGCAGGACGGTGGCCTGAGCGGCGTTTTCCACTGCTTTTCCGGCACCCTGGAACAGGCCCGGGAAGTAATTGACCTTGGTTTTTACCTGGGCATCGGCGGGGTGGTAACCTTTAAAAAGAGCGGTTTGGATAAAATAGTTGAACAGGTTGACCTGCAGCATATTGTGCTGGAAACTGACGCCCCTTACCTGGCGCCGGTGCCTTACCGGGGCAAACGGAACGAAAGCGCCTACATTCCCCTGGTAGGACAAATGGTGGCTGATATAAAACATCTAAAAATTGAGGAAGTGGCTGCTATAACAAGCAGTAATGCCCATAAATTATTCAAATCCATTTAATATATAAGTGGATAACTTTGCGGCAATTTTAGGCGTTTCGAGATGAGTAAAATCCTGATTATTTATACAGGGGGCACGGTAGGCATGATCTTCGACGAAAAGACGAAAGCATTACGCCCTATAGGTTTTAATGAGATCCGTAATAATCTGCCGGAGCTGTACCGGATGGGGATCGATTTTTATGTTTATACTTTTAATCCGCCCATTGACTCATCCGACATGCACCCTGAAATATGGGTGGAGCTGGCCAACATTATAGAAGACCGGTACGACCGGTACGATGGTTTTGTAATACTGCATGGTTCCGATACCATGGCCTTTACCGCCTCTGCCCTCAGCTTTATGCTGGAAAACCTTTCCAAACCCGTTATACTTACCGGCTCGCAGCTGCCCATCGGGAAAATACGTACCGACGCCAAGGAAAATATTATTACTGCCATGGAAATTGCCGCTACCCGGCAAAACGGGCATGTAATGGTGCCGGAGGTGTGCATTTATTTCGACTTTTCCCTGTTCCGGGGCAACCGGTCCAAAAAGTACAACGCTGAAAAGTTTGAAGCTTTTTACTCCATGAACTATCCGCCCCTGGCCGAGGCAGGTATAGATATCAAGTATAAAAAGGAGGCCGTATTACCCCACCCCCACCAGTCCCTGAAAGTACACAAGCAGCTGGATGATAATGTTACCGTGCTGAAAGTATTTCCGGGCATTACCCGCAAGGCAGTGGAAGCTACTTTAAATGTGCCCGGCCTGCGGGGCGTGATACTGGAAACCTTTGGTAACGGCAACGCCAATACGCAGCCCTGGTTTATTGAAAGCCTGAAGAAAGTGATTGACAAGGGCGCTATTGTAATAGATATTACCCAGTGCGACGGCGGCTCCGTGGAGCTGGGTAAATATGAAACCAGCCAGTACCTGAAGGAAATAGGCGTAATCAGCGGGCATGACATGACCTTTGAGGCCGCCATCACCAAACTGATGTTTGTACTCGGGCAGGAGGTGCCCCTGGAAACAGCCAAACGGATGATAGAAACACCGCTGAGAGGCGAGCTAACACCCATTACCGAGTAATACCCGGCAGCGGCTATACATCTTTTCATTCTTCATATATCGCTGCTTTAATACAAAAAAACCGGTGCTTCAGCAGTTTAGCGCAGGCGCGGGTGGCGGTTTCCAATGTTGCAACGCCACATCTGCACAACGGCCAGCGTGCCTGTAACTAACGTGCTCCCTCCTACGTTAAATACCTGGGTTCTACCCGAAATAATGCTTATTTTTAAGCCCTTATAGAAAGCCGATCTGACTGCTATACACATGAAATATGCCCTGCTGCCCCTGCTGCTGGTATTGTTTATTACGGAGGTCCTGCGTGCGCAAACATGCACCACGATAGGCCAAAATCCGGAAACAGCTTTCCCGGTA
>NZ_DASTRI010000122.1:0-8911 GCF_035761305.1 Chitinophaga sp.
TGGCCTGTGCCATTACTGTTTCCGATGATAAGATGAAGCCCCTGTGGGACAGCGGCACCAACCGGCGGCTATACCTGCACAACCGTACCAGTGTTTGGTCGCCTTTTGTTATACCGGCAGGCAACAGCACACAAAGTATTACCTTCGGCTATTTCAACTTTAATGAAAAATACGGCCGTGGCCATTTTGCAGGCATCAACGGTACAGCTGTGAGCGCGGTGCTGAACACCATTGCCAGGATAGGCGTGATCGACTCCCTGCACTTTGGCGGCAACAGCTGGCATACGCCCTACGGCCCTATTTGCCTGCATGAACAATACATTGCACAAATAGGATTAGGCATCAATGATCCCGAATACCTGCGCGGGTATCAAAGCTGCCTGGATTACTACCGCGATCATGCTATAAAGCCCAACGGGCGCGTATATGCGCGCTGGGCATACACCAACGAAGACGCCATGCCCGGCCGGTTTAACAAAGCAGGCTTTTATGAAGCCCAGTGGGGTATACTCATGGATGCCAACCCCGATTTTGTTACCAACGTTGCGGAGCTGTATGATATGACCGGTAATATACGTTGGGTTAAAAGCCACCAGCAAACCTGCGAAAAGGTGTTGGACTGGATATTGAAACGTGATACCAACGGCAACGGGCTGGTTGAAATGATGACAGACACGCAGGCAGCGCAACGCTCCAGCGACTGGATAGATATTATATGGGCATCTTATGAAAACGCATTTGTAAACGCAAAGCTTTATCATGCGCTGGTGCTGTGGGCGGCTATTGAACAGCAACTGGGAAACCCCGTAAAGGAACAGGCTTATAAAGCATTTGCCGCCAGGCTGAAGGCCAGCTTCAACAAACCGGTAAGCAATGGCGGTTTCTGGGATAAAGACAACCGCTGCTATGTACACTGGCTGGATAAAAACCTTCAGCCACATGGCCGCAACATGGTTACACCGGTTAACTTTATGGCCATTGCCTACGGCATTTGCGATAACGCCGGCAGGGCCAAACTGGTACTGGATGATATTGAAAAGCAAATGCAGCAGGAGCAGCTTTTCTTTTGGCCGCTGGCTATGCGCTCCTATGCCCCCGGGGAAGGCAAGGCCTCCCAGTACCCCTTCCCGGAATACGAGAACGGCGATATTTTCCTGTCGTGGGGATCAGTTGCGGTTAAAGCTTACGCCACCTATAACCCGGCCATTGCGTTGAAATATGTAAAGAATGTGCTGCAGCAATACACGCGCGACGGGCTTGCGTTTCAGCGTTACGGCCGTATAAAGCAAAATGGTTTGGGAGACGATATATTATCGGGCAACAGCCTTGCTATTGTAGGGCTGTACCAGGCCATTTACGGCATTAACCCCAAGTATAACCGCCTGTACCTGAGCCCGCATATTACACCGGAACTGGCAGGCACACAGCTGCGGTATAATTTCCAGGGCCAGCTGCTGGTTATAGATCTCGACAGCAACCGCTATTCCATATCTAACGGGGTTTTTAAAATAACAAGCGGGGAAAGCTTTGGCTTTAATGCCGTAAACGACACTGTTTTTTATTTTAACGGGAATAGCAGCACGCCTTTATTACAGGCAGCAAGCAGCCAGCCTTTAACGCTCAGCATAAAAAGTGCGCACCCGGCTCAATTAAGCTGGGAGCAAACCATGCGCGCTGCCGCACCGTTGACCTATATTATTCACCATTTGAAGCCGGGCGCTGCTTATGCCTTTAAGGTTAACGGCAAAACCGTAAAAAAGATACGGAGTGATGCAAAAGGGGATTGCACGGTTGCTTACCGGCCCGCAGCCCTTTCAGCAACCATTACTGTTACCCCGGCGCTTTAAAATAATACCCGGCTGTGATGGTGCAAGCGCATTAGGAATGCGCGGCCTTTCCTGTTCATTAATGCTATAGCGGAAATTCCTCAGCAGCCGTTAATCCTTAATGCGCACATATTTTTCAATGTTCACCCGGTTAATGGAGGTGCCTTCCACTTTTTCAACGCCCTGCTGGGTAAGGGTATCGTTTACAATGGAAACTGTGAAATGAAATTCATTGCCTTCCCATTCACGGTCACTGCAATAGGCCAGCTTTTCCGTATAGGCGCTGTCGTGCAGCTCATAGGTGCCTGCGCCGGAAGAAAAGAAAGCAGTGCTGTCTTTTCCCTTATGCAGGTCATGGCCGGTAAAGGCGAAATGCGATGCGTTGATTACCTTAATAAACGACTTACCCTGCGTATAGTCAGTAACGGTAGTATCGTTCTTTTCTATTACAGTACCGGAAACCAGCCGCCAGGTGCCTTCTAACGGCGTACGCGCAGCAGTGGCGGCTGTGGTTGTGGATTGTTGCGTGCAGGCGCTAACGGTAAGGGATAGGCCAAGCGCTGCTGTGGAAAGCTTGTTGATGATATGCATGTGGTTAATATTGCCTAGTTCTTTTTCCGTTTGCCGCCGGCTGCCTGCTGCTCATGCGGTAAAAGTATGGTATTGCCTTTCCGCTGGTTACCGCTTTCAGAGGTAACAATCTCTCCGCGGCTGTAGGTTTCCTTTACCATGTGGCCATCCTCATCCCATATGCGCCATTCGCCATGCCGCACGGAGTTGCCTTTGCGCACTACCTCCACACGCGACTCTTCCTGTGTAACCGGGTCAATAACCGTTACGGTATCTACCTCACCTTCAATATCCATGGCCAGCATGTTACCGGCCGCGCTGAGCTTTCCGTTCGGATAATAATATTTGCAGGGGCCATCCAGCACACCGTTGTGAAAGGTTTCTTCTGCAACCAGGTCGCCCACCTCATTGTACTTTTTCCAAACGCCTTCTTTACGGTCGCTTTTATAAACGCCTTCCCAGGTGTAGCCGGGCTCTCCGCGCAGGGGCGCCACCTGTTCGCTCCAGGGGCCCTGCTTGCGTTGCTTGGCGTCCCGCTTATTGATTTGGGCATGTACCGCCACTGCAAAGCAGCTGATGATAAGCGCAAAAATGATCTTTTTCATAGGGTGAAAGGTTTATCGCTAAAGAAAATCCGTACACAAAGTAAGGATTTAGGGTTGTTTGGCAAAGATGGCGGCGGCAAGTGGCGCTAATAGCTTTATCACCAATAAGTGGTATATTTTATCCCGGTATTATTTTTTTTCTTACAATCGATTGTTTTTTTATTTTTGTTAGGGGTATAATTCCACGTTAGCAGAATTTTTCCACGTCGATTAACAAACAATTAAAAAATTTCCCTTTATGCAATTATTAATGTGAACTAAACAGTAACCGATTTCACGCACCGTGTATGCAAACGTTTGCGTTACACAGGTGGCTTAACTGTCAGGTACCGGGAAAAACCGGTACAGGGGACTTCTTTTTTGCCATCATCTAAATTTTACGTTATGTTAAAGTATTTACCTAGCTTACCTCCGCCGCATGGCAAATGCCTGAGGCGGGCCCTTTTTACCATGATACCGCTGGCCGGCATCTTTCCTGTTGCGGCTGCAGGTCATCTTCCATTATCTTCCTCTGCCGCCATGTTCCGGCAGGAAAAACAAACGCATGAAATAACCGGTACGGTTACAGACGAATCAAATCAGCCATTACCCGGCGTTACCGTATCATTAAAAGGCGGCAACACCGGCACCATTACTGACGGCACCGGCAAATTTGTGCTGCGTGTAAAGGTGGAAAGCGGCACGCTCGAATTTTCATTTATAGGCTACGACAGGCAGGAGGCCGCTTTCGCCAGCGGGCAAACAACCGTTAATGTTCATCTAAAATCCAACCAGAAAGCATTAAGCGAAGTGGTAGTGGTAGGTTACGGCACACAAAAGAAAGTGAACCTGCTGGGCGCTGTTTCCGCTGTTAAGGTTGATGAGAAGATCACCAACCGCTCCCTGCCCAATGCCTCCTCTGCCCTCTCGGGCCTTGTGCCCGGCCTGGCCGTTACCCAGTCAACCGGCATGGCCGGCCGCAACCAGGCCAGCCTGCTGATCAGGGGCCTGGGTACCGTAAACAACGCTAACCCATTGGTGGTGGTGGATGGTATGCCGGATGTTGACATTAACCGGGTGAACATGAACGATATTGAAAGCATATCGGTGCTGAAGGACGCCACTTCCGCCTCCGTATATGGCTCCCGCGCTGCCAACGGCGTTATTCTCATCACTACCAAATCCGGCAAGGGGCAACGCAAAACAGTGCTTAACTTCAACGGCAACTATGCCGTGGAAAAGCCGGTCAAAGCCTACCAGTTCATGGCCGACTACCCGCGCGCATTAACGCTGCACCAGCGCGCTGCAGCCGTTAACACGCTCCGCTCCAACTATCTTTTTAAAGACGGCACCATTGACCAGTGGATGGCCCTGGGCATGATAGACCCCCTGCGTTATCCGAATACCGACTGGTGGGACATTATTACGCAAACCGGCGCCTTCCAGAACTACAGCCTGTCGGCCTCCGGCGGCAGCGAACAGTCCAACTTTTTTATATCTGTTGGCCTGCAGGATGAAAAAGGTTTGCAGATCAATAATACCTACAAGCAGTATAATGCCCGCCTGAATTACGACTATAAGCTCAGGAAAAACATGAACGTAGGCGTAAGGTTTTACGGCAACTGGTCTAACTTCCAGTATGCCCTGGAAGATGGTTTTACAGACGACAACTCCAGCAACACCGCCGGCTTTGACCTGCAATACGCCATTGCGGGCATTACGCCGTACGACCCAGTAAGCGGCTATTATGGCGGCGTAATGGCTTACAACGAAGATCCGCAGGCGTACAACCCGTACACTGTATATATGAACCAGCTTTCGCACCAGAACCGGCAGGAAGCCAACGGCACCATGTACCTCGACTGGACGCCCATAGAAGGGTTAACAGGCCGGGTGGATTATTCGCTGAACTATTACAACCAGTTTGCCTGGAACGCCAATACGCCTAACCGTTCGTACAACTTCCAGACCGACGCTTTCGGCAGCCGTGTATACGTGGGCGATAACGCAGGCGTAAGCAACAATACCGCCACGGGTTACAAAACCATGTTCACCGGGCGCCTTACCTATCATAAGGCCATCACCCCCGATCATGACCTTTCCGCCTTGCTGGTGTACAGTGAAGAGTACTGGTACGACCGCCTGCAGGGCACTTCCCGCAACGACCGCCTGTACCCTACCCTGCATGAAATTGATGCCGCATTGCCTGGCATACAAAGCACCAGCGGCAGCTCCAGCACCGAAGGGCTGCGCTCCTACATTGGCCGTATTAACTATACCGCATTTGATAAATACCTGCTGGAAGCCAACTTCCGGTATGATGGCTCTTCCAAGTTCCTGCCCGGGCACCGCTTTGGTTTCTTCCCCTCTGTAGCGCTGGGATGGCGCTTTACCGAGGAAGATTTCCTGAAACCCTTTACCAGCCGCTGGCTTACCAGTGGTAAGTTCCGCATCTCCTACGGTGGCTTGGGTAATAACAGCGGTGTTGGCCGTTACGAACAATTGCCCACCCTGGCCAACAGCAATTATATGATAGCTGCTAACCTGGCCAAAGGTTTTGTGAACGAAAAAATGGTGAACCCTGATCTTTCCTGGGAATCTACCACGGTGCTGAACCTCGGGATGGACCTGGCTTTCCTGGACAGCCGGCTGCGCGTGGAGCTGGATTACTATAACCGGTTAACCACCGGCATGAACCGGCCTTCTGAAATGTCCATCCTGCTTACCGGCGCCTATACAGCACCCAGGAAAAACATCGGCAACCTGCGGAACCAGGGTATAGAAGGCAACTTTTCCTGGACCGATAAAGCAGGCGCCTTTACTTACGGCCTTAACCTGAATGCTTCCTATAACCATACCCGGCTGGAAAAATGGAATGAGTTCCTGGGCAAGGGATATGTGTTCCTGGATATGCCCTACCACTTCCTGTACACCTATGAAGATATGGGCATTGCCCAAACCTGGCAGGATGTGTACAATGCAACGCCGCAGGGCGCTTCGCCCGGCGACATACTGCGCAAAGATGTGAACGGCGACGGCAGGATAGACAGCAACGACAAAGTAGCTTTTCCCAATACGCAGCGCGACCGGCCCACTACCAACGTTTCCCTGGGCGGCAGCGTATCATGGAAAGGCATTGACCTGGGTTTCCTGATCACCGGCGCCACCGGCCGCAAGGATTACTGGATCAACAACTACAACAACGTGAACTTCGGCACCCAACGTTATGCATCTACCTGGCTGCACTGGTCAGAGCCCTGGTCTGTTGAAAACCGCGATGGCTCATGGCCCCGGCTGGGCGGCTCATCCAACCGCGAAGAAACCACGTTCTGGCTGGATGATATGAGCTATATCCGCTTCAAGAACCTGCAGCTGGGCTATACGCTGCCCGCCAGCCTGCTGGGCAGGGTAGGCATCAGCAGCTTCCGTATTTACTGTTCTGCGGAAAATATTGCTACCATCACCTCTTACCGCGGCCTTGACCCGGAAATGAACGGCAACAGGAGCAACGCTTACCCGTTGGTGAAATCTTATTCCGTTGGTATTAACATGAGCCTTTAAACGCTGAATTATGAAAAGATCTATTAAAATATATTGTCTGGCAACACTGGCGGGTATATCCGTGCTTAGCAGCGCGTGCCATAAAGACCTGCTGGACCAGGACCCGACCACTGAGCTGAACGAAGCTGCGTTCTGGAAAACAGAAGCAGATGCCACTATCGGACTAATGGGCGCTTATGCGGATGTACGCCCCCTGTTTGACCGCGATTATTATTTTGACGGGCAGGCCGAATACCTGCGTGTACGCAGCGGCAGCAACAGCACCTCCAGCTCCAACCTGCAGAAAGGCGCGGCCTACAATGGCGCGGACTACAACCCATCCGGGTATGGAGATAACTTCGACAACATGTACAAGTACCTGTACGGCGGCGTAAACCGTACCAACTATGTAATAGAGAATGTAACTAAAATGCTGCCCAATGCCAGCAGCGCCTCCCTGCCCGAGCTGGAAAGGGTGATAGGCGAAGCGCGCCTGCTGCGCGGCATGGTGTACTTCCGCCTTATATCCATGTGGGGCGATGTGCCTTATATCGGGCATATAATTTACGACAACAGTGAAGTAGCCAGCCTGACACGTACGCCGATAGCTGCTATAAAAGACTCTATCATGGCCGACTTCACCTATGCTTATGAAAAGCTGCCGGAAAAAGCGGCTGAATTAGGACGCGCATCCAAACCCGCAGCCCTGGCCTTCCGCGGCAAGCTGGAGCTGTACTGGGCCAGCTGGAACCATTTTGGCTGGCCGGAGCTGGCCGGTTTCCAGCCAAGCGAAGCAGAAGCAGTAAGCGCATACAATGCAGCGGCAGCTGATTTCAAAAAAGTGATTAACGACTACGGCCTCACGCTTTTCCGCGGCGGAGAACCGGGTTTATGCGACCCGCCCGGCAAGGCCGATAACCTGCCCAACTATTACTACCTGTTTACGCCGGTAGCCAACGGCGACCCGGAAATGATCATGTATTTTACACATGGCGGCACCGGTACCGGCCAGGGAGAAGAGCTGATGCGCGATGTAGCCGGCCGCTCCCATGAAGGCTCCCAGTGCTGGGTAACGCCCCGCTATGAAATAGCCGACCGTTACCAGTCGCTCACCACCGGCGATTTTGCGCCCAAGCTGGTACCCATGGACCCTGCCACGCCCGGCGCCAGAACCGCTCCCAATTCAGCGGTGAACCCGCAAAGCTATGTAGACCGCGACTACCGTATGAAAGCGTCTATCATGTGGGACTATGAAGTAAGCGTGGGCATGGTGTCGCTGAAATCAACCGGCTGGGTGCCCTTTATTTATAAAACCTGGAACCAGAAAATAACGATTGACGGTAAAGATTACATCACCTACAACACCGACGGCTGTAACTCAGGCTATGTGCTGCGCAAATTCCTGCGCAACTATGCCGGGCAGGGACGCAGCGACGGCGATTATGCATGGCCGGTAATGCGCCTGGCCGATGTGTACCTCATGTATGCAGAAGCTACCAATGCCGTGAACGGCCCGCAGGCCGATGCGATTGACCTGGTGAACAAAATACGCCACCGCGGCAACCTGCCGCCCCTGGCCGGCGACAAAACAGCCAGCAAAGACGCCTTTTTCAGCGCCATTGAGCAGGAACGCATCGTAGAGCTGCTAGGCGAAGGGCAACGTTCCTTTGACCTGCGCCGCTGGCGTGCTATTGAAAGGGTATGGAACCCGCCTTTTGGTAACGGCGTATGGCGTATTGATACGCATGGCGCACAGATGTCGCGCTATTTCCAGAATTCCTCCGACAGGGTTTACCAGCAATGTTACATTTTCAGAATACCGCCGGGTGAACGTGACCGCAATCCCAACCTCACGCAGAATACACCATGGCTGTAAAACAATTTCAAGGGACCTTAAACGACAACACGATGAAAAAATATCTCGCTATATTGTTACTGCTGGGTGCAGCCCTTTACTGGACGGCCTGCTCAAAGGACACGCCGGTAGATGAAGACGGGCTACTGATCACCACCCGCGCGGAATGTTATGTAAGTAATTTCGAGCTGCTGGGCTCCGACTTCCGCACCGTATTAACCGGCGCGCCCACCATTGATACCAGCGCCTGCACCGTAGATGCCGAAGTATTTTTTGGTACAGACCTTACCAACCTTTACCCGCAGTTTACACTGGTAACAGACGCCAAGCTGGATCCCAAGATCACCGGCAAGGTTGACTTTTCAGACCTGGCTCACCCTAAACAATACACCGTAATATCCGGCAACCGGAAGGTGAGGAAAACATATACCGTAAACATTACCGTACAGCAACCGTAGTGCTTATTTTAAAAACATACAACATGATCGCTAAATATATAAGATATATACCGCTGCTGCCTGCTTTCCTGCTGCTGC
>NZ_DASTRI010000123.1:0-18643 GCF_035761305.1 Chitinophaga sp.
ATAGATACCTACTTTAACGGGGGGCTGCTGCTGGAAATGCGGGGCGGGGAAAAGATAGAGGTGAGCCGCCGCCAGGCCGTGAAGTTCAAGGAAATGATGAGCCTTTGATACTGCTTGTCACCGGTAAGCTTATAATAGAAAAAGAGGGCCGCGGCCCTCTTTTTCTATTATAAATATCTTACAAACATCCGGGGCATAACCCTTTCCGGTGCTTATTTTACGATCAGCGGCGCAGAATGTACTGCGTCTGCGATCTCTTTTATCAGGGAAGTATCTTTTTCAATAGCATTGCCAACCACAATCACATCGGCGCCTGCCTTGCAGTTCAGGTAAGCCTTTTCCGCATCGCGGATGCCGCCTCCCACAATAATGGGTATGCTCACCTGGCTGGCCACCCGGCTGATCATGCTTTCGGTAATGGCATCGCGTGCACCGCTGCCGGCATCCATATATATGAGCTTGTGGCCCAGCATTTCGCCTGCCATAGCCGTGCACATGGCAATATCGTCTTTATCGGCAGGAATGGGAAAAGTATTGCTGATGTAGGAAACCGTGGTAGGAACGCCGCCGTCAATCACCATATAACCGGTAGGTATCACTTCCAGCCCGCTTTTTTTTACCGCCACGGCGGAAACAACGTGCTGGCCTATGAGCAGGTCGGCATTACGGCCGGATATTACGCTCAGGTACAGCAATGCATCTGCATACCGCGATACCTGGCTGGGACTGCCCGGGAACAATATCACGGGAATATCGCAGCAGGCTTTTATCCGCTGTACACAATCGTCCAGGTGTTGGGTAATTACCAGGCTGCCGCCCAGGAATATATAGTCAACCTGCGCAGCCGAACACTTTTCTGCCAGGTCGGCAATGCCAGCAGGGGTAACCTTATCCGGATCAATCAGGACGGCAAATGATTTTGTACCTTTTGTTTTTCTTTCAGCGAAAGAAGTGTATAATTTTTTGTACATCAATTAAGCGTTGTTCCGGTTGTCGCAAATGTATAAAAAAATTGGTAATAAGTAACAGTCATATAGTGAAATAACCGAATATGCATAACATTCATTTTTCTTGCGAAAAGGGCCTTCACGGGTTAGCCAACCGGCCTGCTAAATAATACCTACAGCAATGTTTAGGCCATTTTTTCGTTATGCACATGCCGTTGAACCCCAGTCCAGCAGGGGATAAGCGCCATTTATCCATATTCCCGTGGCCTTCATGGCCGGGTGGGTCAATTATCCACAGTCTGTGAAAAAGAAAAAGGAGATAAGCCGGATTTTAAAAATTAATTTTAAATACCTCATTATTGAAAAACCGAATTGTTAAATCCTCCAAATATTGGGAATGAAACCTGGCATTTACTAATGGCTTTTCACCCCTGAAAGCACCGCCCCGGGGGCGCAGCAGAAAGAGTACAAGCAAAGGAGTGTGAATACGGGAATGCAAGGTTCATCCGATGAATGGAACAAACTTTATAACCGATGAAGCAGAACAGTAACCAGGGCGGACTTGTATTTTCCCGCCATTTTACCCAGGACGGTAAAAGCCCCTATGAGCAATTTGAATACGAGTTCCGTTCGTCGGTGATACGTAACCCCGGTGGTGACGTGGTTTTTGAAATGAACAATGTAGAGGTGCCTAAAGCCTGGTCGCAGATAGCTACCGATATACTGGCACAGAAATATTTCCGCAAGGCAGGTGTGCCCCAGCCGGATGGCTCCACGGGCCGTGAAACCTCTGTAAAGCAGGTAGTGCACCGCATGGCCAACTGCTGGCGTGCATGGGGTGAGCGCGGCGGCTACTTTGCCGGCGAAAAAGACGCCCAGGTGTTTTACGATGAGCTGGTGTATTGTATGCTTAACCAGGCCTGCGTGCCTAACTCGCCCCAGTGGTTCAATACCGGGCTGCATGAAAGCTATGGTATTACTGGCAAGCCCCAGGGCCACTACTTTGTAAACGCCAAAACCGGGAAGCTGGAAAAATCCACCTCTGCTTACGAACGCCCCCAGCCGCATGCCTGCTTTATATTAAGTGTGAACGACGATTTGGTGAATGATGGCGGTATTATGGACCTGTGGGTGCGCGAAGCCCGCATTTTCAAATACGGCTCCGGCGTGGGCACCAACTTTTCCCAGATCCGCGGTGAGGGTGAAAAGCTGAGTGGCGGCGGTACCTCCAGTGGCTTAATGAGCTTTTTGAAAATAGGCGACCGGGCAGCCGGCGCTATTAAATCCGGGGGCACTACCCGCCGGGCCGCCAAAATGGTGTGCCTTGACCTTGACCACCCGGAAATAATGGAATTTATTAACTGGAAGGTAGAAGAGGAAAAGAAGGTGGCGGCGCTTATTGCTGCCGGCTACTCCTCTGATTATGAGGGAGAGGCTTACCGTACCGTGTCCGGCCAAAACTCCAATAACTCCGTACGCATTCCCAACAGCTTTTTCCACCGCCTGGCGGAAGAAGGCGACTGGGAGCTGAAAGCCCGTATGGACGGCCGCACCATGAAAACAGTAAAGGCCCGCGACCTGTGGGACCAGATAGCCTATGCCGCCTGGCGCTGCGCAGATCCCGGCACCCAGTACGATACTACTATTAATGAGTGGCATACCTGCCCGCAGGGCGGACGCATTAACGCCTCCAACCCCTGCTCTGAGTACATGTTCCTTGACAATACAGCCTGTAACCTGGCCTCTGTGAACCTGCGCCGTTTCTTTGATGAAACAAAGAACGAGTTTGATGTAAAAGGTTTTGAATATACCGTGCGGCTATGGACAACCGTGCTGGAAATATCCGTGCACATGGCCCAGTTCCCCTCCAAAGAGGTGGCCCAGCTAAGCTACGACTACCGTACCCTGGGCCTGGGCTACGCCAACCTGGGCTCCATGTTAATGGTCAGCGGCATTGCTTACGACAGTGAGGAAGCCAGGGGCATAGCCGGCGCCATTACCGCCATTATGACCGGCATTGCCTACAAAACATCCGCTGAAATGGCCAGCCACCTGGGCGCTTTTCCCAGGTTTGCAGAAAACCGGGAAGATATGCTGCGCGTAATGCGCAACCACCGCGCCGCAGCTTATGATGCAACAGATGCCTATGAAGGCATTGAAATAAAACCCCAGGGCATTAACGCGCGCTACTGCCCCAACTACCTGCTGAAAGCAGCCACCAAAGCCTGGGACGATGCAGTGCAGCTGGGCGAAAAATACGGCTACCGCAATGCGCAGGCCACTGTAATTGCGCCTACCGGCACCATAGGGCTGGTAATGGACTGCGATACTACCGGCGTGGAACCGGATTTTGCGCTGGTAAAGTTCAAAAAGCTGAGCGGCGGCGGCTACTTTAAAATCATTAACCAAAGCATACCCACGGCGCTGCAAAACCTGGGCTACAAGCCCAATGAAATAAAGGCCATTGTGGATTATGCCAAGGGAGCCGGCAGCTTTGCGGGAGCGCCCTATATTAACCACCAGTCGCTGAGCGAAAAAGGGTTTATTGCAGAAGAAATGAAGAAGCTTGATACGGCCGTAGCCTCTTCCTTTGACATTACTTTTGTATTCAACGTGTACACGCTGGGCGAAGAATGCCTGCAGCGCCTGGGCTTTAAGCCGGAAGAGTATTTTAACATGGAGTTTAGCCTGCTGCATGAGCTGGGCTTTACCGATGAACAGATAGAAGCCGCCAATGATTTTGTATGCGGCACCATGACGGTAGAAGGCGCGCCTTACCTGAAGGCAGAGCACCTGCCGGTATTTGACTGCGCTAACAAATGCGGCAAAAAAGGCGAGCGTTATATTCACCCGCATGGCCACATTCGCATGATGGCAGCTGCGCAGCCGTTTATTTCCGGCGCCATCTCCAAAACCATTAACCTGCCTAACGAAGCAGCGGTAGCAGATATAGAAGACGCCTATAAATTAAGCTGGGAGCTGGGCCTTAAAGCCTGTGCCCTGTACCGCGACGGTTCTAAACTGAGCCAGCCGCTAAGCAACAAGAGCGATAAAAAGAAAAAGGCCGATGCTGCCGTGGAAGATGCCGCAGCAGCACCGGCGGCAGCCGCGGCTCAGATCATAGACCTGAACCAGCTGACCATTGACGAGCTGCTGGAAGAAGTAAGCAAGCGCATGCAGGCCAGCCCCGACACCACGCTCAAACGCCAGCTGTCGCGCATTATTGAGCGCAAAACCCTGCCGGCCAAGCGCCGTGGGTTTACCCAAAAGGCCAAGGTAGGCGGACAGGCCATTTTCCTGCGCACCGGCGAGTATAATGATGCTACCCTGGGCGAGATATTTATAGACCTGGCCAAGGAGGGATCTACCCTGCGCAGCCTCATGAACTGTTTTGCCATAGCTGTTTCTGTTGGCCTGCAGTACGGGGTGCCGCTGGAGGAGTTTGTAGATAAATTTGTGTTTACCCGCTTTGAGCCCGCCGGTATGGTAGACCACCCGAACATTAAATCCGCCACTTCGCTGATAGACTATATATTCCGCGTACTGGGTTATGAGTACCTGGGCCGTACAGACCTGGTGCATGTGCTGGACGCGCCGGGCAATACCGGGGAAGAGGATGAGGAGGAAAGAGAGCCTGCCAGGCCGCAGCTGTCTAATGTGCACGTTACCTTCCTGACCGGCGGTAATACGAATAATACCGCAGCATCCAGGCCAGCCAAGCAGCCGGCGCTTGCAAAGCAGGCCAGTGGCGAAAGCAGCACCCAGGATTATATGCGCAGCATGCAAAGCGATGCCCCGGCATGTAACACCTGCGGTCATATCACTGTACGATCCGGTACCTGCTATAAGTGCCTGAATTGTGGAAACAGTATGGGTTGTAGTTGACTATCAGTGTACTAGCCTTGTTAATGATTTGTTATTCTAGCCAGAAAATTTCAAGTTAAAATAACATGCACTTACATTTGTATTCAAATAGGGTTTTCATAGGATAGTAACAAATTGAGGGCGCTTTTCTAGGCGCCCTTACTTTTTAAAGCCACCTGCAGTTTTCCCTTCATACAGGTACGCGGCCCGCAATGAGTTAAACGCCTTCATTCTTTTATCCGATTTAGCACGCACCATTTGTTAATTATTTCGCTTTCATATCAATAGCAGCGGCGGTTTCAATTATTTTCAAAAACACCCATCTTATTTATCTTTTTATTAATATAATCCATCTTAATTTGATGTATTAAAAATCTTTAACATTCCTATAACAGTATTATGGTTTTTTTATATATTTGTCATCGTATTAATTTTTATTATGGTTACTGTCCTATGAAAAACCAAATATTTCTACAAGCGTGACTCTTCATGCACTGTAAATGACTCTCGAAAGCAATGGTTCATCCATTGCTTTTGTTTTTTATGACGGTGTTAATGAGGGCAGCAGCTCTTTAAAGAAAAAGCGGTTATCCCAGGCGGCAGCCGGTTCCCCGTAGGTACGCTCCACCGTTTCACCCGGGGTAAAAGCTACCGGCGCTGTGAACAGGGGGCCGTCAAATACAAAGGTGTGAAACTCGCCGTTCTCCCCGCAGGGGTCTACGCCAGGCGGCAGGTCGGCCAGGAACTGCTCATCTATGATACGGCCGGCAAAATCAGCGCCCAGGTAACGGGCATTGGCGCATACCACAATGGCTTTAAAGCCGGCTTTTATCATTTGCAGCAGCAGCTGCCGGCTATCCTGCTGCCACAGGGGAAATACGCCTGTCATACCCATCAGGGCCAGCTGACCCTCCCGGTACTGGCGCAGGTCTTCCAGGAAAAGATCACCAAAAACAGCATGCTGTATACCTTCCTGCAGCATACCCGCCATTTGTGCCTGCATAAGGGCGTTATAGTCCTGCAGGGAGGCCTGCTCCTGCAAATAGGCTTTTTTCAGGGGAATATTGATTTGCCTGGCCTGTTCTTCCAGCAGGGTTTCCCGCACCCCGTGCATAGATACCCGGTTAAAACCGGCATTGAGGGTGGTAAACAGGTAACGTACGTCATATAAGCCCTGCTGCTGCAGGTTCCAAAGGGCAAAGCAGGCATCTTTACCGCTGCTCCAGTTCATAAAGGCAGGCATCATATATTATAAGAATAAGATATAACGGATGTGTCCGGAATGTTAAATTTTGTTAACTGTAAATGTAGGACCATTTTGTTTTTTGGGATTTATAAATTGTATTTTGTATTTTTAAAGTTGAAAAAATACCTATATGAAACCAGGCAAGTTTACAATATCACTGCAACGTATGAGCACCATGCGGGGTTTCATATGGATATTAATGCCAATAGCGGCCCTGTTATTCACCACATTAAGTACTTATGCCAACGATGGCCATAAGTCGGAAAAGTGTACGGACAGGTGTGACAATAATGGCGACAAGTCTGCCGCCGGCAGCAAAACCGCACCTTCTCCCGTTAAAACAACTACTGCTATAAAACCCAGCCGGGTTGAGGAATATGTGTGGATGCTGAACCGTGAGCCCGACAACTCAGCTGAGGAAGACGGCGACCTGGAAAATGCGGTGGTGGACCTGTACAAATGGTACCTGCAGAATGAAACCAGGATTAACAGTAACGACTATCTGAAAGGCGGTGGTAAAACACTGGTATTTCCTTTTAAGATAGATGTTAAAACCTTGCAGCAATACTTCCAGTTCATAAAAAATAACTTCCCCGGTTTGAATGAAGATGATCTGGATAACAATACCAAAAAAGTACTGGCCAACCGCAAGAAATACGCGCCGGTTACAGAAAGGGACGACATGGAGAGCCCTATGTCAATAGCTGTTCCCAAGTAGTAGAACCATAAAAAACTGTTGCCTGGCCAATAATGCACGTAGAGTTTAGCTATAACAAGGAGGATGTATTGAATGCATTACGCTATCACTTTATGCAGCGTGGAGAAGTAAAAGTATACCGCACCACCCTGGCTATCCTGCTGCTTGTTACACTCCTGGGGTATTTATTTCACCTGGTTAACTTTAGCGCGCTGATTGGCATTGTGGCCATGGTGGCCATTATCGTATGGGCTTTCTGGTACCTGCTGCCCCTTTCAACCTATAACAAGGCCGCTACCTTTAAAGATGAAATAAAGCTGCTGTATTCAGAAGAAGGATTGTTTATTTCTACCCGCAGCAGCGAGCATCAGCGGCAGCTATACTGGAACCATTTTACCCGGCTGGTGGAAACCCGCAAATTCTTTTTTCTTTACCGCGATAAAAAATCTTTCCTGCTTATTCCAACCAGCGCGTTTGAGAACGACGCTGCCCGTAAGCGCTTCAGCACCCTTGTACGCGGAAAAATCAGCTAAACATTTACCGGCGCAGCCGCCTGCATTAACCGGCTGCGGTATTGTGAGGGGGTAACACCTTCAAACGCTTTAAACCATTTGGTAAAGTTGGAGGGGTCATAAGTAAGGGTGTAGGCTACATCCGCTACCGAATATTGTTTATCCTGCAACAGCTTTTTGGCATGCGCCATAATCTTTTGCTCATAAAAATAACAGGGATGATGGCCGGTATGCTGCTTTATAACCGTGCTTAAATGCGTGGGGTGAATAAAGATGTGCGCAGCTATATCCTGCAGCTCATACATCCGGTCTGTTTTGCCGCTTACCAGCTCTTCCAGGTGTATATCTATAACAGCCAGGTAATTCCGGAATATCTCTTCATTTCTGCTCATCACAGCCATTAGGTTTTACAATTAAAAAATACGCCGTTTTTTATCCATCCATAAAGTTCGGAAATAAACCGCAGTGAAAATGGTGAACATTTAAGTATTTGCGTCTACAGCATAAACTCATGTATCACGGAAAAGTGCACTACATGGTTCATGGCCTCATCGCCGGAGGCAAACTGCTGGTAGTGGTTCATATAGCCCAGCTCTACTTTCAGGTTGGGTTTTACCGTATAACCGGGCGTAATTAAAAAGCGGTTCTGGTCAATAAACTTGTCATTAATTTCATTCCCCCAAAGGTTCATGAACAGCTCATTTTGCAGGGCCAGGTAAAAGCCGGTGGGCTGCTTTTCCTTCTTCAGCGGAAACTGGGTACGGTTAAAATAGCGGAAACGGTTGCCGTATTTCCAGTGGCTTACCTTTAAGCCGCCGTTATTGCCGGCGTGTGTTTTTTGCCCCGCCCAGCGCTGCTCCAGCCGTACACGGTGTGTCATGGTAAACGCGGGCTGCTGCATTTTGTAAATGAACTGTTCATAAATGCGGTGTTCCGGCTGGTAAGCATCCAGCGCGGGGCTGTAGGTGGGTATGTTGGCATAGCCTAACAGGTAGCCGGTGCGTTTGTTGGGCATGTACTGCAGGCCGCCCCGCAGCATAATTTGCCCCTTTGTGCTTATGCCGTCGCGCAGGCGTACCTGCACATCAAACGGTACGGACCAGCGTTCGTTAATGCCGGCAGTGCCAAAATAGGTGTACCAGTGCTGGTAATAATGGGTAAGCGATTGCGCCTGCAGGTGGGTGTATAATCCGTGCAATAACAGGAATGCGAGTACAGATAATAGTTTTCTCATCAGCTTTCTGAATTGATTGGCTTAAAGATAAAAAGATAATGGAAAAATGCCGCTGCAAAACAAAGGGCCGTTCTGTGTAAGCAGAACGGCCCTGATATTGGAAACAGTGCCTCCCCCAAATGATAATTGGCTACTGTTTATTCCACCATAATTTAGTGCCTTTGGTATCGCCGCCGATAGCGCTGGCAGCGGCCTCATAGCTGGCCTTGTTCTGCTGCTGCTCGCTTACCAGGTAGGTAATACGGTAAGGTACATACGTTACATTCTGGTCCAGTGAACCATCTGCCGGCGCATGAAACAGGCTGTCGCCGCCGGGCTGCTGAAAGTTCAGGCGCGTTCTTTCAAACCAGCCCTGGAAGCCCTGCGGGTACAGCGCCAGCCATTTCTGTGAGCCTATTACATTGCGCCAGTCGCCGGCCACGTAAGGCACACGGGCCAGGTAAGCGGCCACACTGTCGGCATTGGTAACGCCCCAGTATTCCATAGATGCTTTTACGCCGTTCTGATAATGGGTGGCGGCATCGCCGGTAGCCATACCGCGTGCAGCTGCTTCTGCCAGTATAAACTCTACTTCCGGGTAGGTCATCAAAATGCCTACCATATCCGCAGCGTAGATGCGTTTGCCGGGATAAGAGTATTCTGAAGGCGGTAAACGGTTCGGGTTGGTTTCTGAGGTGCCGTAGGCCAGGCCACGGTAAGTGCTGTCAGCCGCCTTACGTGCATATATGCCCAGGCGCGGGTCTGCAACACTTTGCATATAGTTTACCAGTTCGGCCGTTACAAAAAATTCAGACAGCGGCCTTTCGGACTCGTTGTAAGGAAATTTATTGGGCGCTGTTCCCAGGTATTGGAACTGTGCGTTATCGGCATTGCTGGTCATGGCCTTTGTATAGTTAGCTTCAATAACGGCTTTGGCGCCTGCCGGGTCAGCATCTGCCATGCGAATGGCCAGGCGCAGCATGAGTGAATAGGCCAGCTTTTGCCAGGCAGCTACATTGCCGTTATATATCACGTCGCCGGCGTCAAAGCTGCCCTCTGCGGGGTTCAGCGCAGCTGCCTGCGCAGCCAGGGTGTCCAGCAGGGAGGCGTAAATGGTTTTGGCATCGTCATACGCAGGGCGCAGGTTATTTTCCTGCAGCTTAAAAGCCTGTGAGTACGGCACATTGCCGTAAGCATCCGACAATATCTGGAATATCCATGCTTTCAGTATTTGCGCAATGGCTATCTGGTTAGTGGAGCTGGCTATGGGCATGGCGCGGTTTATTTGTATAATCTGGTCAAGGTTATGCAGCGATATGCTGTACAGGTTATTCCAGAGTGTGGTGTTAATACCTTCATCCAGCAGGTAGCGGCTATCATTCGCCTTATCATTACCGGTCCAGTATTGTGCGTAAGGCATGCCTATGCGCCCGTTCTGCAGGCCGGAGTATAATACATCCATTGCTGATTTTTCTGCACCAGTCAGCAAATACTGCGGCTGCGTAGTGGTAGGCTTGGTAGGATCGTGATTAATATCTTCCAGTTTTTTACAACCTGCTATTACCATGCAGCCCAGTAAAAGATAACATCCATATTTAAAATATCGTGTAAGCATTTCCGTTAATTTTTTTTAGAAAGAAACATTCAGGTTCACACCATAGGAACGCAGCGAAGGCAGCGCACCTCCTTCAATACCCTGCACATTGGAGGCAGAGTTGGTAATGTTGGAGGGATCCACGTTCGGCGCATTGCTATGCATAAGCCACAGGTTACGGCCGTATAAAGAGATACGCGCTGCCTGTGCGCCTATTTTGCTGTACCATGACTCCGGAAGGTTATATCCCAGCTTTACCTCACGCAGGTAAATGTAGCTGGCGTCATACAGGTCGGCCTTGCTGATTACGTTACCGAAGTTCTGGCTAAAGTGGTCTTTAGCGGAAATATTCACGGTATTGTCTTTTCCATCATCGGTAACACCGGGCACCACAATGCCGTTTTCACGAATGCCGTTTTCAGCCGTTACATCCAGCAGGCCGGATTTTTTGCCATACAGGTTGGTGTAGGAGAAAAAGTCGCCGCCATGCTGAAAGTCAATGAGGGCGGATAAGTACACGCCTTTAAAAGAAAAGCTGTTGTTAATACCGCCGATATAGTCAGGATTTACGTTGCCTATTTCCTTAATGTCGGACACCTGGTAAAAACCGGCGGGCGTTACCTTTTTCCTGCCCTGCTCATCATACACATAATCGGTACCCATGATGGTGCCCAGCGACTGGCCTACGAGGGCGGCAATAGACACTTTTTGCGTACGGCGGTCAGTGGCCAGTGTCAGTTGGTCAAGCTGGGTGTTGAACTGCTCGATATTCATATCCAGCAGCTTGTTGCGGTTGCGCGCAAAGTTTACGTTAATATCCCAGCGGAAGCCGCTTTTCAGGCGAATGGGGTTCAGGTTCAAACCTACTTCAATACCCTGGTTCCGTACATTACCACCGTTCACTACCATGAGTGAGAAACCGGTAGCGGCCGGTACCGGCATGGTAATAATCTGGTCGCGGGTGTTCCTGTTATAATAGGTAACGTCAAAGCCTATACGGTTATCAAAGAACCGCATTTCCGTACCAAATTCATATTCACGGGTGCGCTCCGGTTTCAGCAGCTGGTTGTTCTTTACGCCGGTAAACTGTGTTACCGGGCTGGAGCCGAACGGCGGTATGAATGCGTAGGTATCATACACCTGGAAAGGATCGGTGTCGCTACCTACGGCGGCTATACTACCTCTTATCTTACCAAAATCCATCCACTTCCATTTCAGCAGGTCGGAGAACACGAATGACAGTGATGCCGACGGGTAGAAGTAAGGATTATTTTTTACGTTAATGGTAGAGCTCCAGTCGCTGCGGCCGGTAAGATCCAGGAACAGCAGGTTCTTATAGCCCAGGGTAGCTGTTGCAAAGGCCGAGTTGATCTGCTTTTCATAGTACTGATCCAGGGGCAGGGCCGTTTGTACGGAATTGTTGAGGTTATACACACCCGGGATGATAAGGCCGCCAACCGTAGAGCCGCCGGTAGTGGTGGCTTTACGGTGCATGATATTGCCGCCGATGGTTGCATCCAGCGATAGCTTACCAAAATCTTTGTTAATGTCGGCGGTTACCTGGTAGTTCATTTCGCGGGAGTCGCGGATGCGTTTTATGTAAGAGCCGGTAATGTTCGGCTGCTGCGACATTCTTTCCTCTGCCTGCATGTTATACTGGTCCATAAACACACGGCCGCTCAATGTTAACCAGGGCAATACCGTGTAATCCAGGCCGGCTAAACCGAACAGGCGGTTACGGGAGTCGTTCTCATAATCACGATAGCTGTTCCAGTAGGGGCCGTTGCTGAACTTTACAGTAGCATCGTCCCAGGTGGTGCGGTTCCAGGTGATCTGTGAGCCATCGGGGAACAGGTAGTTTTGGGCCCGCTTCATATCCAGCTGGCGCTGGCCGAACATGGTGAACTGCAGCGTAGGGTTGGGCCCTGTGAAACCGGTGCCCGGCCTGCCTTTCGCATCCAGCACGCTGTAGTTGATAGAAGCTACGGCGTTTAAATTTTTTGCCAGCAGGTAATTGCCGTTAAAGGAAAGGTTGTTCCTGTTCAGCTTTGAGTTAGGTAATACAAATGTTTGAACGGTATTGCCATAGGAGAGGCGCATAGATCCTTTATCATTGGAGCCGCCTACCGCAATATTGTTGGTAATGGTAGTACCTGTTTTATAAAAGCTTTTCACGTTATTGGGCTGTGGCGACCAGGGCGCTGTTTTACCAAAGTCAGGGTTGCCCTTGTCTTTATCGAACGACCAGTAGTGGCGCACCAAACGGCCATCCAGCTTAGGACCCCAGGACTCATCCGCATAAAACTGCGGCATCAGGTCATAAGGGCCTTTGCCATTATTATCATTATAGGTAGCTGCCTGCTCGCTTAAAAAAGCTTCGGGATGCTGGTTATAGTACAGGGTATCAAACCCGGTATAACCGCCGCCATACTGGTTCTGG
This sequence comes from Chitinophaga sp., assembly GCF_035761305.1. Lineage (GTDB taxonomy): Bacteria > Bacteroidota > Bacteroidia > Chitinophagales > Chitinophagaceae > Chitinophaga. Next base: position 12,514 of record NZ_DASTRI010000123.1, read on the forward strand.
TATTTGGGCAGCACATATACCTGGTCTATCTGCGCGTTCAGGCTGTAGGTAATGCCCAGGCCTTTATCAATATCCGGTTTCTTTTTAGTGGTGATCAGCAGCACGCCGTTAGCGCCGCGGCTGCCGTATAATGCGGTGGCAGCAGCGCCTTTCAGTACAGAAATGTTCTCTATATCTTCAGGGTTAATATCCTGTATGGGGCTGCCGTAATCATAGCCACCGCCGCCGTTCTGCTGGCCGGGCTCGTTGAGTACGTTGTTCAGCACCGGCACGCCATCCACCACTATAAAGGCATTGTTATCGCCCAGGATGGATTTGTTGCCGCGGATGGTCATTTTGGTGGAGCCGCCCATGGAACCCGTGTTGGTGTTCACCTGCAGGCCGGCTACCTTGCCGGACAACGAGTTTACAAAGTTCACTTCCTTGGCTTCCTGCACGGCATTGCCGCTAACTTCCTGCAATGCATAACCTACTGCGCGCGCGTTTTTGCGGATGCCCAGCGCGGTTACCACTACTTCGGATAAGGTTTTTTGCCCCGAAGAAAGGGCGCTCAGCGAAATGGTGAGCGGCTTCTGGTCTTTAACCGGAATGGTTTGCTCACCATAAGAAACGGCCGACACTACAATGGAATCCCTGGGACTGGCTTTAATAGAGAACTTACCGGTTGGGTCCGACGCTACGGCCTGCCCGGTAGCTTTGTTCAGCACTTTTGCGCCAGGGATGGGTGTTTCCGATGTGTCCTGCACAATGCCCGTTAGCGTAAACGCACCGGCGCCGCCGGCAGTGGGTTGCTGCGCCGCAGAATCAGATGGCAGTATAAGCGCCGTGTCCTGCGCCGGCTTGCGGGCAGTGTCCTGCGTGGGTTTACGCGTTGTATCTGTAACTGTTTGGGTTTTCTTGGTAGTATCTGGCAGTATTAACCCGGAGGTATCTGTTTTTTGTACACCCGTGGTGTTTTGCGTCGTTGTGTCTTTTTTGGTAGTGTCCTGCTGTACTGTTGAATCTTTACGTACCGGCGCAGTAGTGTCCTGCTGCGCTTTGCCGGTGGTACAGTAAAAAAGACAGCACAGCCCTAACCCGGCGAGTACATGGCTTTTCATGATATATGCGAGATTTTTGATTACGATGTAATCGAGTTGTGAAAGGGTGAAATGGCTTTCAATAATTCATGGTTTCACTTGTTCTGTTTTCACGCTTTCATGGTTCCCTGTTAATTTGTTTTGATGCGAACAGTTCTCTAAAGTCGGGCTACATACAGCTACAGTGCTTTCGACATTTCGTAGTGCGCGATGCCTACTTCCGTAAATTCATTCCCCTTAATCGTGTACCCCAACTTTTCATAAAACCCTGCCGCTGTTTTACGTGCGTGCATCATCAGCGTTGTAAAACCGTTTTGTACGGCCTGCTGTTCTGCAAAACTGATAATGCCGCTTCCTATGCCCCTGCCCTGGTAGGCCTCATCTACCGCCATTTGCCGGAGCTGTACGGTGGTTGCATTTACCGGCGACAGTATGCAGCAGCCTATCAGTATTTCCGTATCGTTTTCCTTTTTGTAACAACCTACCAGGTAGTCGTTCATCTCCTGCTGAAGATATTCGGGCGAAAATGTCAGGCCCAGCGGTTTGCGTAAAATCACATCGCGCAGGGCCACCATGGCCTGGTAATCACAACTACCGTATTCGATTATACGAAAATGCAGCATACTACAAAATGAATAGATCTGAGTACAGTATTGTGTTACGTGCAATACACCAATGCCCGCCAAGCGGGGTAGAACAAACATCGGGCCAGTGGGCCAGATTACTGGATTTGCGGGGTTTTGCAGGTGAACATGGAAAAAAGGGAACCATGAAAAGTGCACACTGGTGGCGTTGGGCAGCGAAATGATGGTTGCGAGGCATGGAATTTGGTTATAATTATTAAAAATAATTAATTTTTTCGGTCATACATAAAGCAGTGCTTATAGGTGCTTATATTTGGGGACTATGTCAGCAATGTGTGGATAGCACGGCGGCTGGCAGCCATTTTTAACTTTTCATTTGCGTGGGTAAAACTATATTTGTCGATGCCTATTCGGAAAAATAGACTGTATATATACACTGGAGCACTTCTACCAATATTCCTGTTACTGCTGGCCGGGCTAAAACCTGCACAGGCGCAGCAGGTAAAATTGAACGGTATGGTGGTGGATGCCGATACCAAGAATGGCCTTCCCGCTGTAACCATCATTAACAAACGTACGCAGGCAGGCACGTTAAGCAATGAAACCGGCCGCTTTTTTATTGAGGCCATGCCGGGCGATACCATTGAATTTTCCATGTTAAGCTATTACAAGAAAGATATAGTAACCCCGGTGGAACCCGCCAACATTAATGTGTATATGACCAAACGCATATTCGGCCTGCAGCAGATCAATGTAAGGGGGCGTAATTATCACAATGACTCACTGGCTACCCGCGAAGAATACGGAAGGTACTTTAACTATAAGAAGCCGGGCGCCATGGACGTGCTGAAAACGCTGCCTGCCAACCCGGTTACTGCCTTATCATACCTGGTGCCCAGCAAAACCCGTAAGCGAAAGGAACAATTTCATGAGCAGCTGCTATACTGGGAAAAGGAAAAATTTATAGACTACCGCTATTCACCCGAGCTGGTGCAAAAAATGACGAAGCTGGAAAGTCCCGAGCTGGATAGCTTTATGCTGCGCTACCGCCCCGGCTACAACTTTTTGCAGAATGCCACGGATTATGACCTGCTGCTGTATATCAAGCAAACCTTTGAGCAATACAGGCAGGAGAAGGGGGAGAAATGATGTGCACATTTGCATATCTGCACATCTATTTCAGCAGTTCTCCCTTCAGCCGCAGCAGCTCTGTTTCCGCCAGCTTGGTATTATACCGCGCCAGTATCAGGCGGTTAAAGGCATCCTGCAGGCTTTGCTGCGCCAGCTTTACCTCCAGCGTGGTAGATACGCCCTGCCTGAAGCGCTCCAGCGCTACCATTGCATTTTCGCGGGCCATGCCAATATTTTCTTCTTCGAGGGTAACGGCCTGCTTGTAGTACTCATAATTTTTAAAGGTAGAGTCGATGCTGAGGCTTATGCGCGTTTGCGTATTCTCCAGCCACAGCTGCTGGTACGCTACATTCAGCTTTGCATTTTTTACCTGCCTTCTTACATCCAGCCCGTTAAAAATGGGAATAGTAGCGGTAAGGCCGTAATTGAATACGCCGTTTTGGTTAAATATGGGGCTGAAAGAGTTGGTGGCGGCATTGGAATTTACCCGGCTGAAGTTGTAGGCCGAGTTAAAGGATATTACCGGGAAATAATTGCCCTTGGTGGCTTTCAGGTCCAGCTGGGAAATAAACAGGTTTTGCTGCGCTATTTTCAGCGTGGCATTGTTCTGCATAATATCCTGCTGCAGGTTGCCATATATCAGCTTCAGGTTAATGGGAATAGAGTCTTCCACCTCATAGGTAGTATTGGCTACCTCCACTGCCATCAGCTGGTTCAGCGCAGCTTTACGCTGTGCTATTACGGTTTGCTGGCGCAGGTAAGCGGCCTTTTGCGCATTGAAGTCCACCCGGGATTGCAGCAGGTCTGTTTTAGGTCCCAGCCCGGTTTGGAACTTGGCGTCGGAAAGCTTTACCCTTTCTTCTGAAATAGACATTTGCTCCGCAATATTGCGCAGCTGCTGTTTTTGCTGCACCACATCGTAATAGCCGGTAATAACATCTGCAATGGTATTGATCATCTGGTCGCGCAGGGCCATGCCGCCCAGGTCGCGCAGGCTTTCCAGGCGCTCGCGGTTGGCGAACATGCGCAGGCCGTCAAACAGTGTCCAGTTAAGGCTTACATTGGCGGTGTAGTTGTTGCTTTTAATGCCGCTGGTATCTCTTTTATTGCCGTTGGCAAATTTCTGGTTAGTGCTGGTATGGCTCCAGGTTCTGCCGGCAGTGGCATTTACCCGCGGTATAAAAGCCATGTTTGCATAAGCATAATCATTGGCATATACATCCGCATCATTACGGGCCAGGCGTATATCATAGTTGTTCTTTAACGCCAGGTCTATTGCCTGGTCCAACGTAAGCACCTGCTGGGCCTGCCCATGCAGCGCCCATAGCAGCAGTGTACAAAATATAATAGCTGATCTCATTTTTTGACTCAAATCCAACATTCATTTTATGCATGCGCAGCGGCAGCATCTTTACTAATGGCTTCCTGCCCGTCACTCATCATTTCTTCTTCCTCATTATCCCTTGCGGGTTTTCTTCTTGAAAGGAAGCTGTACATAGCCGGTATTACAAATAAGGTAAGCACCAGTGAAAATATGATGCCGCCTACTATTACAATACCCAGCGGTATACGGCTGGTGGCAGCAGCGCCTAACGACATTGCAATGGGCAACGCGCCCAGGGCCATGGCCAAACTGGTCATGAGAATGGGACGCAGGCGCATCACTGCTGCTTCAACCACTGCCCTTCTTTTTACCATACCGCTATCGCGTTTATGATTGGCAAATTCCACAATCAGTATCCCGTTCTTGGTTACCAGGCCTATCAACATAATTACACCTATCTGGGAAAAGATGTTCCAGGTTTGGTTAAACAGCCATAGCGACAGCAACGCGCCGGCAAAAGCCAGCGGCACGGTAAGCATGATAATAAACGGGTCTACCCAGCTTTCAAACTGCGCGGCCAGCACCAGGTAAATCAGCAGCAGCGCCAGCACCAGCGCAAACATGGTGTTGGAGCCGCTTTCCGCAAAGTCGCGGGAAGAGCCGGACAACGCCGTGTTAAAGGAATCGTCTATCACATGCTCCTGTTTCAGCCGGCTGAAGATATTGTACATGGCCTGTATGCCGTCGCCAATGGTTTTGCCGGGGGCCAGGCTGGCCGAAATGGTGGCAGACTTGTACCTGTTAAAATGGTAAATAATGGGCGGACTGGTTTCTTCGTGTATAGTTACCAGGTTATCAAGCTGGATGGCTTCGCCCCGGTTATTGCGTACATAAATATTCTGCAGATCGGCAGGGTCATCGCGGTTGGCGCGGAACACCTGCCCCATTACCTGGTATTGCTTACCGTTACGTATAAAGTAGCCGTAGCGCAGGTTACTGAGGGCCAGCTGCAGGGTTTGCGAAATGTCTTCTACAGAAACGCCCAGCTCACTGGCCTTGGCGCGGTTAATCTGGATGCGCAGCTCCGGTTTATTGAACTTGAGGTCCACATCTACCGCCTGGAAAGTAGGATCGGCATTGGCCTCTTCCAGGAAGCGCGGCAGTACGGATGCCAGTGAATCGAAATTAATATGCTGCAGCACAAAGGCTACGGGCAGCCCGCCGCGGCGGCCTACCTGTATGGTTTGCTGCTCAATGGCAAATACTTTGCCCTGCGGGAAGCGGTACATGTTACGGTTCACCATGTCCACGATTTCCTTTTGAGAGCGTTGCCGGTCATGCGGTTCAGGCAGCGTTACATAGGCAAAGGCGCTGTTAACCGCGCCGCCTCCGCTAAAGCCCGGCGCTGTTACGGAAAGAATGATCCGTTTTTCCGGTATAGAGTCGATCATGAACCCTATCAGCTTGTTCACATAGTCATCCATGTAGTCAAAGGAAGTGCCTTCCGGTGCGGTAACGGTCAGGCGGAATTCACTGCGGTCTTCCACCGGCGCCAGCTCAGACGGCAGGGTCCTGAACAGGAAATAGATCAGCACCAGGCAGGCGCCCACAATCACTACCGCCGCCCAGCGTACCCGCATGAACTGCTGCAGGGAATTTTTATAGCCGCTTTCCATCCACTGGAAAAAGGGCTCTGTTTTGGTATAGAACCAGGAGTGGGTATGTTTTTTCCGGCCCAGCTTTACGTTCAGCACGGGTGTAAGTGTGAGGGAAACGAAAGCAGATATGAGCACGGCGCCTGCCACCACAATGCCAAACTCGCGGAACAGCTGACCCACGAAACCCTGCAGGAAAATGATGGGCAGAAATACAAAGGCCAGGGTAATGGAAGTGGCGATCACTGCAAAGAATATCTCTTCGGAGCCTTCTTTTGCAGCGCGCATGCGGGGCATGCCCGCCTCTATTTTTTTATAGATGTTCTCCGTTACCACAATACCATCATCCACCACCAA